>CAMWXA010000011.1 GCA_947178035.1 uncultured Lachnospiraceae bacterium
TACGAAAAGTGCCTTGTGCGTTAATTTATTCTCAAAAGTTGTAAAGTGGTGTTAATCAAATACATGTAGCCTGATTTTCAGCAGCTGCGGCGTCTCAAACATCAGCATTGTCACTTCATCCCCATTCAGACGTCTTCCCGCTTTCCACGCTCCAGCCTCAAAAGAGCCTTCTTCGCACGAAAAAATTTCCACATATGGTTTCTGGGCGTTCCTGGAAAAATATGTGATCATACAGCCATTGCCCAGTACATAAAAAGTATCGTCACTTTCTTTTAAGATCAGGCAAACCCCGTCTTTGCGCTTGATCATTGGCATATCCATCAGAACTTTAAATCCAAAATCTCCAAATAGCATGGTATCTTCGTCTTTCCGTTCTCTGGACACTGCCTGTAAATCTTCCGTCCCATATCTGGAAGTAAGTAATGGCATCATAGATTGCAATGTCTTGTTATACCATCCATATTCTTTCACATTCTGCGGTGTGCTCAATGCCGGATCCGTTGTATCCATCCCGAACAGGAAGCCTTGGGAGGCCGAAAATTCCTTCCCCATATCTTCAAAGCCAAATGGCGCATAGCATATCGCATGATAATGTCCCACACAGTATACCGCCCTCGGTCCTGCGTAACTATGTGTTGCACATTCCGGGATATATAATGGATTCTGGTATCTTCTCGTCATCTCATCGCAAACATCCATAAATTCTTTAATATAGATATCTGCCGAAAAAATATCAATTTCCGGTGCACAATACTTCCATACCTCAAGAACCTTTGATACCGGTCCTCCCGTCGGATATTTCCCCGGTTCTTCTCCTTTATCCAGCCAGCAGTTTACAGTCATTGGCAGAGGATAGACCTCTTTCCCCGCTTTGGCAACTGCATTTACATAGCTTGCAACATAATAGGCACTAAACAGCTCTTCTGCCGCCTCGCCGAAGACTTCTTCCCAGTTTCCGGATACAGCGCCGTTTTCTACGGCTTCTTTTATCTGGGGAACCATAGTGGAAGTATGCTCTTTCATATAATGTACAAATTCCTCCGGAACCTGTGCTGTAAACAACGCATCTGCCTCTTCTGACCTCTCCCTTGCGCTTCCCATCAGTCCGGTCTCGTTTTCCACCTGCACCGTGACCACTGTATTCTCTTCCTCATCCACAGTGCGGATATGTGCCATTAATTTGGCAAATGCTTTTGCATCCGCCTTTTTTGTCTCCTCACACAGATAGGACAGGCTGGTGTATGACATTCCATAAAAATTTTCCAGCTGGC
This sequence comes from uncultured Lachnospiraceae bacterium, assembly GCA_947178035.1. Lineage (GTDB taxonomy): Bacteria > Bacillota > Clostridia > Lachnospirales > Lachnospiraceae > COE1. The sequence continues at coordinate 1,272 of CAMWXA010000011.1, forward strand.
AGAAGTTCCTGCCGCGCACAACCTGTGCACGCCGGAATCGTTCCGTATCTGCTTTCACCCATTCCGGCGCATAATAACACTGGGCATTTTTCCATGAACCGAACCACAAAAAACCAAGTTTTCCTTCTTTTCTCCTCGCCTGTTGGATCAATTCATCCACAAGGCTAAAATCAAATACTCCTTCCTGTGGTTCAACCAATTCCCATGTCACAGGCAGGAGCAGGGTATTCATCCCCAGCTCCTTTGCCTTACTCCACACCTGTTCCATATACTCCACACTGGAAGCATTGGAATTATGTACTTCTCCTGCAAGCATGATAAATGGCGCATCATTTACCATCAATACTTTTCGATTTCCCTGTTGTGCAATATAAGGTATTTTCTTCATTGTTTTTCCTCTCATAAGTTATTTACATTGAAACCGTCTGTAAACATTGGGTAAATGTCCTGATCAGCATGTCTACATCCAATTCTCCTCCGCCAAAGGAAGCCAGTGATTTGATCGGCATTCCATAAAGCATTGCCTGCATCTTTTCCGGATCAAATCCCATAGAACTTCCGCCTTCTGCCTCTTCCTGCCCGCTTGCGGAAGCGCCAAGAGACTGCATCATTTTGGTTATCATTTCCCCCATTGCCTGCGCTGTCCTTGGATCATTCATCAACTCTCCTATGGTTGTTGCTCCTGTCACTTCAAATGGAAGAATCTTTGCAGTATCAAACCTTAATTCACAATTCATCCGGATATCATCACTCGCATGTCCCACCAGTATCTCATATGTCCCAGATGGGGCATACCAATCATGCAGCTCTTCATGATAAAAGGACAAATCTCTCGCACGGAGCGTCATCACCGCGGTCTTGGTCTCCCCCGGAGCAAGAGACAGCTTGACGAATCCTTTCAGTTCTTTAACTGGTCTCTGCGGTGTTCCATTCTTATCCGCCACATAAAGCTGAACTACTTCTTTTCCAAAAACTTCTCCTGTATTGGTTACATCCACTGATACCGTCACGGTAGCTTTATCCGTCATGTTTGAGGAAGAAAGGCGAAGATTTCCATACGCAAAAGACGTATAACTCAACCCATGTCCAAATGCCCAGCGAACCGGAAGTTTCTTTGCCTCATAATAACGATAGCCCACAAAGATATCCTCTCCATAGTTGACATTCTTTCCATCTCCCGGAAAGTTCAGATAACTCGGATTGTCCTGGACACGGTACGGAAACGTCTCTGCAAGCCGCCCGCTGGGATTCACCTCCCCATAGAGCAGACGGTCACAGGCCTCCCCAACACCTTGCCCGCCTAAATACATCTCCAGAATTCCTGCCACGTCATTTTCCCATGGTGTTTCTACCGGAGCGCCATTGTGGAGTACTACTACCGTATTCGGCTGCACCTTTGCCACCTCGGCAATTGTCCGATTTTGACATATGGGCAGATCCATGTTTGCACGATCATATCCTTCAGACTCTATTACATCCGGAAGCCCTGCAAAAATTACTACAATGTCAGCATCCCTTGCTGCCTTAACGGCCGCCTGCAGTTCCTCTTCATCCAGTTCATCCTTATCTGCGGGAAACCCTTTTACATAAGTTACATTACGCCCCTTCTCTTCTGCGCTTTCCAAGGCTGATGTCACTTTACTGCAATTAATGTGGCTGCTCCCACCGCCCTGAAAACGTGGTTTCTCAGCATATTCTCCGATATATACAATTTTCTTTGTACTTTCCAGCGGCAGGATTCCACTGTTTTTAAGAAGGACTGCACAATCCGCTGCGTACTCGACTGCCTTTCTATGATCTGCATCTCTGTCAAATACTGCCTCTGGATGGCGGTGGTCAATATATGAAAAAATCACTTTTAAAATATTTTCAACAGCTTTATCTAAAAGAGTTTCATCTAAAGAACCATCCCTGACTGCTTTCACAATTCTGGCATCATTGACACCTCCGGATGCCGGCATTTCCAGATCCAGACCGGCACGGATTCCCTCTACCCGGTCATTGACTGCACCCCAGTCCGTCATCACATAGCCTTCAAATCCCCACTCTTCCCTCAATATTTCTGTAAGCAGATACCTGTTCTCAGCTGCATATGTCCCATTAATCTTATTGTAGCTGCACATAAGAGTTTTCGGTTTGGCTTCTTTTACTGCTGTTTCAAATCCGGGAAGGTAAATCTCACGCAGTGCCCTCTCCGATAAATTGGAAGAACTGCTCATGCGGTTATATTCCTGATTGTTTACAGCAAAATGCTTCATTGAAGTACCAACATCCCAGCTCTGTACCCCTTTAATATGGGCTGATGCCATCTTACCTGTAAGGTAAGGATCCTCGGAAAAATATTCAAAATTGCGGCCACACAAGGGACTGCGTTTAATATTTACGGCTGGCCCTAAAAGAATGCTTAAATTTTCTGCCTGGCATTCTTCTCCAAGAGTCTTTCCCATATCCTCCAGCATCTCAACATCCCAACTGGAAGCTGTGGCACAGGCTGTCGGGAAACAAACCGCTTTAATGCTTTCATTTATTCCGAGATGATCAGCTGCCTCCTCCTGCTTACGCAGTCCGTGAGGACCGTCAGATACCATTACATGAGGAATACCAAGACGTTCCACCGCTTTCAGTTTCCAAAAGTCTTCTCCTGAACACATTCCTGCTTTTTCTTCCAGTGTCATTTCTGAAACTATTTTTTTAATATCTCTTTCCATGTGTCATTTCTCCTTGAACTTAGTTTGTCCTTTTCGCTCCCAGATCCGCTTTTATCTGTGCAAGATGTCTATCAATTCTGTACATAAAAGCGAATACTGCAAAAACGACAGTCAATAATAATGGAATATAATTGAATAGTGCATTAATAGATAATATAGCAGATGCCGGCTGTACATCCAAAGTACCATTATATCCGCATACTCCCATAACTAATCCTACAAGCCCGGATGCAATACCACTACCCAGTTTTGAAGTAAAGCTGTTAACGGAGGTCATGATGCCTTCTATCCTTATTCCTGTTTTCCACTCCCCATAATCCATGCAATCAATAAGATAAATACTAATCATAATAGAAATTGGAATTGAACTAACTGTAATAAGAATACTTCCCACTATCAGCAACGGTATATTGATTCCTCCTATAATACGGACTATAAAACCTGCCACGCCGATTACAGCACTTGCCCTTAATAGGTTAGTTGACCCAAACTTTTTGCTGAGAACTGGAAATACAATTAAAAATACGGGCGTAAGGATTGAAGTCATAGATATCAGACTTGCCAGTCCAATATCACCTATAACATATTTGAAATAATATGTATTCACCGCCGAATTCATATTCGTCTGAAGCTGGATAAGGAATGTCATTGCTGCCAGCATAAAAATATATTTATTTTTGACAAGACATTTTAAACCTTCTTTTAAAGAAACACCAGTTCCTGATTTGGCTTTTTCCAACGTTTTAGGTTTTTCTGTAGATACCTCTTTTACAAATACAAAGCGAAGCATACCAATCAAGGCACATGGAACACCAATCATCAATGCTATCATTGTCCATCCTCTCTTGGTCATTCCTATGCCTGCAATTAACTGTGGAAGCAGCATGGAAACACTAATTGAACCAAGCATTACGAATGCTCCGTTAAATGACATCAGTGATACTCTATTCTTTTCACTTCTTACACTGCGTGCCAAATATACAGCATCAGCACCATTTAAAAAAGTTGCACAGATTGAATTAATCAATGAATATAGTATAAATACCCATACTGCCTTACCAGTAATTCCGATTTCCGGTGTTGAATACAGCATTATTGTAAACAGCCATACTAAAACAATAAATATTTCATAAGGTCTTGCCTTTCCTAATTTTGTATTAGTCTTATCAATTATAAACCCAACTATTAAATCCGTAAATCCATCAAAAATTTTTGAGACTAATAACAAGGTTCCAACCATTAAAGTAGGCATCATCAGAATATCCGTACAATAATATGTTAATTGCATAATAAATATAACATTAATTGCAAGTGAAACAGCCCTTGTAGACCATGCCCATTTCACGTACTTAGGTAATACCTCATTTTCTGCCGTTGTTGTCGAATCCAACCAATTTGCCTTTGTCTTCATTTTTTTCTCCTTTTTCGTTCCAGCACTGAAATTTAATTATATCCGCCTCTCAGGCGATTCCATCTGAAAAGTTTTATGCATCCCTTATCATTTCTATTTCTAATTTTTTCTCCTCCCTCCTTTCCTCTAAAAGCTAAGGCAGCGCATTCCCAAAGAGTCATCTTTTCCATCTCCCTGCCGATTTAAACAACCCAAAAACCTTACATCATTCTATTCAATCGGCATCTCACTGTTTAAGCATCCAGTGATAAAGTAGTGGAAAATTAGACTCTAAGAAATTGAAATATTTCAACCGCCTCCTCTTTCCTGTAATTTTTTAGATAATTATACTATTATTCATAAATTATTATTGCATATTTCTCTGAATCATTGTAAAATTCTAATATTAAGTGGAGGGAGATTTACTAAATGAATGTTAATAAAGTCATTGAAGATTTAAAATATATCTATCCTGCAATCGGTATACCAATGTATTTATATCAGGATGAGCAAGTCCTTTGCGCTTTTCCCGAACAAAATGCCTGTCTTTATCCACCCGAAAAATATCGTAGCGCTTTGCAGACAAGCGATTTTTTTTCTGTAGTTTTAGCAACATCTTTTTATGCATATTATGGAATACTTCGTTTAAAATCAAAGAGTAATGTCTATCTTATACTCGGTCCTGTAACGCCTATTCGCTATTCAAAAAGCAGTCTGATAACGCTATTTAAAGAATTTGCTATATCTGATATACAAAACCAAGCGGTTCATTCATTTTTGAACGGAATTCCAAATTTAATGTTTACTACTTTTACGGATACGCTCTCAATGCTTCATCACTTTCTGAACGGAAGCAATAATCTCACTATTGATTACTTAACAGAATTTAGTTCAGAAGACGAGTTGAAATCACAGTTTACAAGCGAACTATTCAACGATAAAGAATATGCTATGCCTAATAACTCCTTAGAAATCGAAAGAATTGTTTGTAAAATAGTAGAAAGCGGAGATATCGCACAGATAAAAAAAGGAATAACTTATCCCCGAATCAACGCGGGCTCTCTTTCTCCTAATCCACTCCGCCATATGAAAAATCTTTTTATTGTAGATATAACATTGCTGACCCGTTCTGCCCTTAAAGGAGGACTAAATTCTTCAGCAGCATATAAACTGTCTGACTTATATATACAAAAGGCAGAAAATGCCACAAACCTTGATCAGGTAAATCATCTATTTTATGATGCAATAGCCACCCTCACAACACTTGTAGCTCAAACAAAAGAATTGACTTCAAAATCATCGGATATGATAAATATCATAAATTATGTGCGCCAACATACAAATTATAACCTGACGGTAGCAGATATTGCTAAACACTTTGGTTATCACAGTAATTATCTATCAACTAAATTTAAAAACGAACTGGGATTTCACTTATCCTCTTTTATCGTTCATACAAAATTAGAAGAAGCCAAAATGCTATTAAAATACACCGATAAAAGTCTTTTGGAAATCAGTGAATATCTTTGTTTTTGTAATCAGAGCCATTTCCAAAATTGTTTTAAAAAACAATATGGAATTACGCCATTACAATATCGAAAAGATCTTTCTAAACAGGAGGCTTTATAAATGTTCTATGTCAGTGCGTGTACAGCAGTTGCTACAGATCAACCATCCTCGATTTCCAAAAAACACTTTTGCGGCTCCGCCGGGAGCAAACGGCGCTGGAAAGACGACGCTGATGCGGATGCTGTGCGCTGTGTTGGAGTCCACTTCGGGGGAGGTACTTCTGGACAAAAAGGAAGTGACTGCAATGGGCGCTGACTACAGGAATTTACTGGGCTATCTGCCGCAGGAATTCGGTTATTATCCCAGCTACACGGCGATGGATTTTCTGCTGTATATTGCCGCGCTGAAGGGAATACCGCGGAATACCGCGAAAAAGCGTGTGCGGGAACTGTTGGAGGTTGTGGGATTGGAGTCCGTGGCGGGCAGGAAGCTAAAGACGTTTTCTGGCGGCATGAAGCAGAGAGTCGGTATCGCATAGGCACTGTTGAATCAGCCAAAGATTTTGATTCTGGACGAGCCGACAGCAGGATTAGACCCAAAGGAGCGGGTGCATTTCCGCAATCTGCTCGCCGACTATGCGGAGGATAAAATTGTCATACTGTCCACGCATATTGTGTCCGATATCGAGGCAATTGCAGACAAAGTGCTGCTGATGAAAAAAGGAAAATTTATTCTTCAGGGAACGCCCCCGGAACTGACCAGAAAGGCGGACGGAAAGGTGTGGGAGCTGACAGTGCCTTCCGGGGAAGCCAGAAAGTGGCAGAATGAGTCGGTTGTCGCAAATCTGAGACATGAGGGAAATCAGGTTGTGCTGCACAGCTCTTTTTTCTGGGAACAACCGGCTGGGATATGCCGATCCAGAATATCAAGCTGATGGCAATCGCTCCGTTAAATATGCTGCAGGCCGAAATCTGTGAATACGCGTTTACGCTGCTGGGCGCGATTGGTTTTGCGGGAATTGTCATGCTGCTGTCTGCCGCAGTGAAAAGCAATGTGTTAGCGCTGCTGTCTGCCCTGGCGGTTGTGTATGTTCCGATGCTGCTGGAAAGTTATCTTCCATTCTGGTTGCAGAAAGCAAAAGACCTCATACCATTGGTGGGAAGCGGCACTGACATTTTCCGCACAAATACACTCTGCATTTTCGGCAGATATATCTGGTCGCCGTATCTGCTGGTCACAGTTCCGGTACTGATTGGCCTGTTTTGTGTTCCGTTTGCCGTGAAGAGCTGGTCCAGGAGACTGAAAGTCTGATTTTTGTATTGGGTTATAGGCTATATAAAATAACACCATTCATATACATAAGCTGCATAGTCTCTCTGCTTTAATGTACGAGCAAGTGACTAAGGAATTATAGTACTCAAATTCTGGATTAGATGGGTGCTGTACACAATTGCATAAGAGTAATCGTGAAGTATACGGAAAAGCTTCGTCATAATGCCAAATAGTATAAAAATATTAGAAATATATTCAGCAATACTTTACAAAATATGAAATATAAGTTATAATCTCAGTATGCAACATTACCAAAACAATTTTAAGCACGAAAGGGAGGTACCCGACTATGAAAAAGTTACACAAAAAAATCTTATGCATTCTGCTTTCTGTAACTATGCTGGTAATTATGACGGCCTGTGGTGGCAACGATAATAATTCCAACAGTAATGCGACTCCAGCGGACAGCAGCAGTACGACAGACAGCAGCAGTACGACAGACAACAGCGGTGCAGGTGACGCCGCAGAGACAACTTCCAGAGAAGGAAGTGTGGCAGTATTCTACTATACATACAGCGATACGTACATCTCAAGCGTGCGCGCAGCTCTGGATTCAGCGCTCGACGCAGCAGGAATCAAGTATCAGGATTATGACAGCAACAACAGCCAGACGACACAGTCTGAGCAGGTGACGACAGCACTTACACAGGGTGCGAAGGTACTTGTTGTCAATCTGGTAGACACTGGTTCTGACGATGCGGCAAAGAATATTATCAGCCAGGCAAACGGCATTCCTGTTATTTTCTTCAACCGTTCTGTGAGCGAAGAAGCTGTTACAAGCTCTGACAAGTGCGTATTCGTTGGCACGGACTATGAGATGGCGGGCCATATGCAGGGCGAGATGATCGGAAATTACCTGTTAGAGAATTACGACACACTGGATTTGAATGGCGACGGCACGATTTCCTATGTAATGTTCAAGGGTCAGGAAGGCAACGCAGAGGCAGATGCCCGTACACAGTATGGACAGGAAGATGCAGATGCGATTTTGACAGGAGCAGGCAAGCCGGCACTCAGCTTCTATGACAGTGCAAACAGCAACAAGTATCTGGTAGACCAGACTGGTGCATGGTCTTCCGTGGCTGCTACCGAGTATATGCAGACAATCATGTCTCAGTACAGCGAAGCAAACAATAACATGGTAGAGCTTGTTATCGCAAATAACGATGAGATGGCAATCGGTGCAATTACAGCTTTGCAGAACGCTGGTTACAACAAGGACGGCGCTACAGTGATTCCAGTATTCGGCGTGGACGCAACAGATGCAGCCAAGGATGCGATTGCAGCAGGTTCTATGATTGGAACAATTAAACAGGATGCAGAAGGTATGGCAAACACCATCGCAGATATCACAGCAAACTTTATGGATGGAAAAGAAGCATTTGACGGTGTGGATTCCGCAAACGTTGTTGGAACATGGCGTGTCAATATTCCTTATGCTACCTATACAGGTGAGTGATGAAAGTGAGTAGGGGGAAATCCCCCTACTCGATTCTTATCAGAAAAAATCGGAGATCAGGAGGCGAGAATGAATATGCAGGAGACAAACGCTCCCGCAGAAGGCGGGACTCAGAATGTCCTTCTGAAAATGGAGGGAATTTGCAAAGAATTTCCTGGTGTCAAGGCACTGAATAATGTATCTTTGACCGTGAAAGCGGGAACAGTTCACGCGCTGATGGGAGAGAATGGGGCCGGCAAATCGACTCTGATGAAATGCTTGTTTGGCGTGTATTCGAAGGACAGCGGCGACATTTATCTGGAAGGAAAAAAGGTAGATTTCAAGAACTCCAAAGAAGCGTTGGAGAATGGCGTGGCAATGGTGCATCAGGAACTGAATCAGGCGTTGAAGCGCAATGTCATGGACAATATGTGGCTGGGGCGCTTTCCAAAGATCGCAGGCTGGTGTCCGCTCACCAGCGAGAAGAAGATGTATGATGAGACAAAACGGTTATTTGAGGATTTGGAAATCAGCGTGGATCCCAGGCGGATTATGAGTACCATGCCAGTATCCCAGAGACAGATGGTGGAGATTGCCAAGGCGGTGTCGTACAATTCGAAAGTGATTGTGTTTGATGAGCCTACATCCTCTCTGACTGAGGAAGAAGTAGAACATCTGTTTAAAATTATTAATATGCTGCGCAGCCGCGGCTGTGGAATTATTTATATTTCCCACAAGATGGAAGAGATTCTGCGGATTTCTGATGAGATTACCATTATGCGTGACGGACAATGGATTGCCACCCGCTCGGCACAGACGCTTACCATGAATGAAATTATCAAGCTGATGGTAGGACGTGAGCTGACCAACCGTTATCCGGAAAAGGACAATAAAGTGGGCGAGCCGCTTCTGGAGGTAAAGTCGCTCTCGGCGATGTATTCCAAACTCAGGGATGTTTCTTTTGTCGCAAACAAAGGCGAAGTTTTGGGTGTAGCCGGCCTGGACGGATCTGGCCGCACAGAGCTTTTAGAAAATATTTTTGGTATTGCCACCCGCAAAAACGGTGAAATTTACCTTCACGGAAAAAGGGTTTTGAACCGGAATGCGCGAGAGTCAATTGCAAACAAATTTGCGATGCTGACAGAGGAACGCCGTGCGACGGGAATCTTTGCTATTCGTGATATTCAGGCAAATACGACGATATCAAGCCTGCGCAAGTACAGGTATAAGGGGGTACCGCTTCTGGATAACAAGAAGCTTGCCGAGTCCACGGAATGGGGCATTCAGGCGATGCACACGAAGACGCCGAGCCAGAAGACACAGATTCGTTCATTATCCGGTGGTAATCAGCAGAAGGTTATTCTGGCGCGCTGGCTTTTGACGGACCCGGAGGTACTGCTGCTCGACGAGCCGACACGCGGAATCGATGTAGGTGCAAAGTACGAGATTTACCAGCTCATTCTGAACCTGGCCAAGGAGGGAAAAACGGTTATTATGGTTTCTTCTGAGATGCCGGAGCTTTTGGGTGTGTGTGACAGGATTCTGGTTATGTCAGGCGGACAGCTTGCCGGTGAGGTCGACGCCAGGACAACAACGCAGGAAGAGATTATGACTCTGGCTGCAAAGTATGCATGATGAAAATCATGACGATCAATCGTATCATGACAGGAGGTATGAACTGTGGCTGAAAAAGATAAGTTAAGAAAAGTCGGGGATATTCTGCTCAATAATGCAATGTATATTATCATTGCAGTGGCGGTCGTGTACATTACGATAATGCGACCCTCGTTTCTAGGGCTATCCTCGATTGTAAACATAATATCCCTGACAGCGGCAAAACTGCCGATTGCTCTGGGTATTGGCGGCTGTATTGTGCTGACTGGTACAGATATTTCTGCCGGCCGCGTAGTTGGTCTGACGGCGTGTATCTCTGCCTCTCTGCTGACTACCGCTTTCAAGGTATTTCCCAATATGGCCAGTGCAGCGCCGCTGCCGCTGGTGCTTCTGCTTGTCATCGGCGTGGGTGCGCTGGTGGGTTTTGTAAATGGATTCAGTGTGGCGAAATTTAAGCTGCATCCCTTTATCGTGACACTGTCGACGCAGTTGATTGTGTACGGCATCATCCTGATGTATCTGATGCGGGGCGTGAATAATGGGCAGACATTGAGCGGATTGACAGACAATTACCGTTCATTTGTAACCGGTACATTATTTACCATCCGCGGTGTGGCAGTTCCGAAGTATGTGCTCTACGCTGTGATTTTGACAGTGGTTATGTGGATTATCTGGAACAAGACGACTTTTGGCAAAAATATGTTTGCTGTCGGCTCAAACGAGGAGGCAGCAAATGTGTCCGGTGTCAATGTTATGAGAACCATTATCATGGTATTTATGCTTGCCGGCATGATGTACGGCATTACCGGATTCCTGGACGGTGCCCGCATTGCTTCAGCAAATGCCAATACTGGTTTGAACTATGAGTGTGATGCGATTGCGGCATGTGTGATTGGCGGCGTATCCTTTGTCGGCGGTATTGGACGCATCAGCGGCATCGTGGTGGGTGTACTGCTTTTACAGATTATCTTTACAGGTCTGAATTTCCTCGCCGTAGATGCAAACATGCTCTATATTATCAAAGGTTTGATTATCCTGATTGCATGCGCAATTGACATGCGCAAGTATCTGGTACGTAAGTAAGTTATGGAAGAACAGGAAAAGAACTATTCGAAACAAAGAGAGACAGCCCCCCAGCGTCAGCTGCGAGGGCTGTATGCCAAGGTCAACATATCAGTCAAATCGCTGAATATTATTATCCTTGTACTGGCGGCTGCCATTGTGGTTTGTATGGTAATCGGTGTGTCCAATGCTGGGTTTATTGTTCAGTTTGATACTTTAGGCGGAACGGCAGTGGAGAGCCAGAAGCATATGTACGGCGAAGTGATAGAGAGTCCCGAACCGCCGTCCAGAGAGGGATATGTGTTTGACGGATGGTATTTGGATCAGGATGCCACGAGACCATGGGATGTGGATAACGATATTGTTACAGAGTCAATGACACTGTATGCAGGATGGCGGCTGCGATAGCAGCCGTTTTTATTTTTAATGTCCATGGAGAGGAAAACCATACAGAATCCGTATGGCGTTAAGTGTGTTGGTGCAGCATACAAAGACTGATATTTATTCAGATTTTTTCGTAAAATTACAGATTATAACAGAAATCTTCATATCAAATTCATACCCGTGTGTTATACTAAGGAACTATAAAACGATATCGTTTGAACAACAATGTGACAATCCATCATTTTTACAGGGAGGTAACTATGGATCCAACAATCTACAAGGTTCTGTTTCTGGAGGATGAGCCCACAATCAGGGATGTGCTGACGGAGTATATGCTGATCTCGGGCTATGAAGTGACAGCTGCGGAGCGGGGAGATACGGCAATTGAGCTCCTCAATCAGAATACTTACGATATTGCCGTTCTGGATATCATGGTGCCGGGCGTGGACGGATTTGCAGTGCTTGAACATATCCAGCAGCACTGCAGCGAAACGGCGGTAATCATGCTGACTGCACTGGAGGATGAAAAGACGCAGGTGAAAGCATTTAATTTGTATGCAGATGATTATGTCATAAAGCCAGTGTCACCGATAATCCTGCTAAAGCGCATGGAAACGATTCTGAGGCGCACTAAGAATCATTCCGAGAAAGGAAAAACGGAAAACGGAGAATCGCAAAAAGGACTTTATCTCAAGGAAGAGTCTTATTGTGCCTATTATCAGGACAAGAAGCTTCCGCTTACGCTGAGTGAGTATCTGCTGCTGCAGACACTGTTCAAGGAACCAGACAGAGTGTTTACGAGAGAGCAGCTCATCTTGAGAATCTTCAATGAAGACTATATTGGAAATGACAGAATTATCGACGCCCACGTAAAAAATCTCCGCAAAAAGCTTCCCATTTCCTGCATTAAGACTGTAATCGGCGTGGGATATCAGTATGACAGGGAGGGCGCAGGTATATAAGCATATGCTTAGATATTAAGAGAGGATAAGAACGCATGGACGCAAAGTGCGAACGGAGGTCTGATGAAATGAAATTAAGGTTGAAATTAGGAGGACGAAATCTGTTTTACAGCATGGTTCTGGCAGGGTGTATGCTCACCTTTCTTGTCGGGTATTTCGTGTATATGCTGCCCTCCCTGTATGTGGATTATACGATGGAGCAGAATCTCAAATCAGTGAAGGAACAGCACAGAATATACGCAAAAAGCGGCAGCTACGACGATGTGCAGGTAAAAAATCCAACAGCGTGTTTTTCCGTAAAGATACCAGATACAGAAAACAGTATCTATTTTGCCAATCAATATTTTTCTGTGAAGATTACTGTGGAGGAGGAGGAAATCAAGGAACTGTTTGCAGAGTTCCGCAGCCTGTTAAAAGCCTATGACAGAAATACAGCAAACGCGTATGATGTGGATTGTCTGAGAGGACAGATGCAGGAAAATGTGGAGAGATGGAGAACGACTCTGGAAGTGATGTTCAAAGACATTTTTGCTGAATCTGCCTCCGCTCCGTTTGGCATTCAAGTCCTCGAACAGCAGAGCATGGAAGGGGAATACACCAACGAATACCGTAAAATACATCCGGTTTCTGACGAATTTGTTATTTTTGAGATGGGTGTGGAAGACCGCAATAATCATTACATTAACTATATTGCGATGCAGCGGACAGAGGAAAGCATGATTCTGACATTTTTGCCAGTGGTGACACCGGACATGAATGAAATCCGGCCGATTGTATTCCAGAGCCTGCCGATGCTCGGAGCTGTCATTTTTCTGCTCGTGTTATTGTTTTCCCAGATTTATTCCAAAGGTATCGTCTCACCGATTGTCCGCCTTGTGCATCACACAGAACAGATGAAAAACAGCCGCCAGTTCCGGGTGATTCCCGTAGAAAGGGACTTGCAGGACCGGACAGATGAAATCGGCACACTCGCAGCGACAATCGACGGGCTTTATCAGACGATTCAGGCAAAATATGAGGAACTTGCAGAGAAAAATCAGGCGCTTGCCGAGGAAAATGAGAGGCAGGAAATCTTGCTGAGAGCGTCTTCCCACCAGCTCAAGACGCCGATTTCCGCGGCGCTTCTGCTCGTGGACGGCATGAAAAATAAGATTGGCAAATATCAGGACACAGAGACGTATCTGCCCAAAGTGAAGGAACAGCTCTTGTCCATGAAAAAGATGGTGGAGGATATCCTGTACTTAAATCATTGCTGCGACGGCATCGAAATGCAGGAAGTAACTCCTCGGGCAGTATTGGAAACGCAGCTGAATGCTTACAGAATCGCGATTGCAGACAAGCAGCTGCGGATTCGTGTGGAAGAGTTGGAGGAGCGGTCGGAGAGCGTTGTGATACGCACGGATGAGACACTGTTTTCCCGGATTTTAGAAAATATTTTATCCAATGCTGTGAATTATACACCGCGGGGAGAATGGGTACAAATCGTTCTGACAGAGCAGGAATTGTGGATAAAGAACACTGGAATCGAGATTGATGTGGATATCTTACCTCACATATTTGAACCTTTCGTCAGCGGAAACCATGATCAACAAGAGAATGGAACGAACAGTCACGGGCTTGGCCTGTACATTGCGGCCTACTATGCCAGAAAGATAGGAATGAAGATTGATATTTACAATGAAGAGAGAAGTGTGATGACAGTGATTCACTATAAGAATCCTCAGTCACGATGATTCACTGCTTTTATACACAGACTTCATAAGAAATTCATGCGGCTCTGGTATCATATGATTGTCGGGTGCAGGAGTATCGCGCCAGCAGCAGCCACGAAGCGGCATATTTCCTTATGCGGCTGTGTGCACAGTATAGTACTTGCAGCGGATATTAAGAAAGCAGATAAAAGAAAGTGAGGATCGCTATGGAAAATGACATATTGTTATCAGTTGAAAATCTGACCGTATGTTACGGCAAGGATGTTGCGCTGCAGATTGAATCCCCCATTTTGATTGAGGAGGGGGACAGGATAGGAATCATCGGCTCCAACGGAGCGGGCAAGAGTACATTCGTCAAAAGCATTCTGGGGCTTGTGAATTATCAGGGGAGTATCCGCACCAGACTCACGATGGATCAGATTGCAACGCATATGCAGTCCAACGAGTACACGGATTCTATGGCGACAAAGTATATCATGGAAGCCATTCTGCAGACCAGGATATCGCGCAGCCAGAAGCTGCAGGAGCTGATTCAATACTTTGAGTTTGAGGACTGTCTGCGGAAGAAATACAGTAAGCTGTCGGGCGGTCAGAAGCAGCGGTTTACAATTATCATGGTGATGATGCAGGACGCGCCGTTGACGATTTATGATGAAGTCACTTCGGGGCTGGACTTCGAGACGAGACAGAGGCTGGTGGAAAAAATGGTCTCATGGTATCGGGACAGGGATTCGAGTCTCTGCATTGTATCACACTATTATGAAGAGCTGGAACAGCTTGCCAACAAGCTGCTGATTCTGGACAAGGGGCGCGTGATCGACTATGGAAAAAAGGAAGAACTGTTTCGGAAATACTGCGGCAGGGCAGTCATTATCCTGAATCACTCCGGGGAGAAGGAGATGCTTTTTCAGTCTTACAAAAAGCTGGCCTCTCCGGCGCATCTGATTGCACTGCCCTGTGAGACGGAGGAAAAGGAGAGGGAGATTATCAGTCTGCTGCTCGCGCACAATATGGACTACACGAGAAGCACTACAGATATCGAGATGATTTATTCAAACGCAAAGAAGTGTGGAGGTCAACAATGAACGGGAAAAAGAGACAGATCATCACAAAATATATGATATCCTATGAGTTTCGCAATGTCACAGGCAATCCGTTTGTGCACATTTTCGGCATTGGTATGCCGATATTCATGGCAATCCTGATCTCGCGCATTGCCGTTTCGGAGGTGTCGGATGCAGCAGTTACGAGGACGATTTCAACGACAGTTTTTCTGGGAATCGGCGCGATGATACCGATGGCGACAGTTTTGATGGGATACGCAGTCAGACAGGCACAGGATTTTGAGAAAGGGATTCCAGAGCGCATGCGGCTGTTTGGAATCCGGGACTGCGTGACAATCTGCAACAGGGCCGTTTCGGAACTGATTTTCATGGCAGCAGCGTTTGTACTCTATTTTCTCGCTGGTATCTTATTCATGGATTTGGAAGTGCCCGTTTTTTCCGGGATTGTCCTGTATATCCTCTGTATTCTGTTTTTCAGCATCCTATGTTTTATACTTGGGCACGCGATTGCGGCTCTGGCAAAACGGTTCAGTGTTACATACTGTATTGTGATGATGGTATACTTTGCGCTCATGATCTTAGGCGGAATGATGGGGATTTCCTACGAGAGTATGCCCGCAGCGATGCAGGCGGCTGCAAAGCTGCTCCCGGTCACGTATTTTAATAAGGATTTTATCACCATATGGACCGGCGGGAACTATAACTTTGTGCCGATGGTACAGTCGTATCTGTTTTTCGGTGCTGCGGCGGGGATTTTATTGTTTATTGCTTCCAGGAGAAGGGTTCGTGGAATATAATGAAGTTTCGTCTGCACAAAAACACCCGGAAAAATTGATGCTTTCCGGGTGTCTGTGATTTGTTTTCTGCTATTTGCCGTCTGTAATACCATAGTAAGTCGTGACTGTACTTGTGGTTGATTCTGCCGGCGTTTCTGTCTGTGCAGAATTGTCGTTTTCCATGAGAATAGGCTTCTGCGCAAAAGAGTACCTGCCGTCCTCATCTTTTTTGATTTCCAGGTGAACAGTCTGATCTTCGTGGCTCAGTGTGAGACTGCAGGCACCGTTTTCATCAAAGGAGTCCGTGATGTCGATTTTCTGGTCATAATAATAGATCCAGACCCTGCCGTCCTCGTCCACATCGATCCCTGCCGAGCTGCTCAGACACGCAGCAACTTCATCTGCCGACATCCATGTCTCGTTGCCTTCCTCATCGACACTCACGCCGCCGCCGCTGATTTCTTTTATCTCACCGTCTTCCGAGTACGTAAAGGTGTATCCCCCATAGCCATTTTCACCGTTTTCGGTCACATCGACTTCTCTCTGTGAACCGCTGAGCCACATCGAAATTTTCTGCTGAATGCCGCCAATGTCCGCCGCGTAGGCTGTTCCCCCGGTTCCGATCACGACCGCGCATGCGACTGCCGCTGCAGCTGCTATATTTTTTCTGTGTTTTCTCCGAATCTGTTCCATTTCTTCTACCTCCAAAGCGAATTGTCTGGAGGAGTGAAGTGTTGAAAAGGCCTGTTTATACCGCTCTTTATTTGTCATCATCCCATTCCTCCTTTAATACCTCTTTGAGCATTGCACGTCCGCGCAAAAGCCGGGTTTTCACATTACTTTCGCTGAGCTTTAAGATACCTGCAATTTCATTGACTGAGTACTCTTCATAGTAGTACAGATGGATCACGATGCGGTACTTTTCTGGAAGCTGCATCACTGTCCCAAACAGATTTCCGGCCTCCGGTGTCTCGAAAGTCAGTGTTTCCATGTAGTCCTCAATGGATACTTTATTGCGCCGCCAGAAAGTGCGTGTGATATTCTTTGCCTTGTTGACCGCCACCCGGATCAGCCATGCGCGTATGTGCTGCTCATCCTCAAATTCCTTTTTTGTTGTGTAATACTGGACAAATGTATCCTGAATAACATCCTCCGCATCCTGCGTATTTTTGCATATACTGAACGCCGCGGCAAAGAGGCTGTTCTGATACAATGCTGCCAGCTCCTGTAAGGATTGTCTCATGAGTACTCCTTTTATACTTGTGCTTCGATTGTCTGAAAGATCTTTCACTAATAACACAACTCAGGGAACAGAATGGTTACAATATTTCAAAAAATATTTTTGACAGTGTTTGCCGCTTTTATGGATATGGATATCTCTCCATTAACTGTGCGCAAGGCATTCAGATATCTTTCATTTTCCATCGATTTTTCTTGAAGATCTTTTGTAGTCCCCTGGATTAATTTGTCAAAAGACATTATAGCTGATTGCACGAGATTTGTTCAACAGATGGTATCGTTTCTGTATAGTTCTGTCAATTTGACAGGCGGCGCAGCCTGGCCTGATATAATGAATAGTTACAATTCACACCCACTCCAGCTTTTATCAGCTTATACGTTATTGAGGTGTGAATTATAACAGATTTTGCACACAAATTGATTAAAGGAAAAAGCTAAAGCTTTCATCAATTTGGCGCATGATTCCCACTACTTTGGTGTGAGTGTGAAAAGTAACAATAAATATGCCTGGGAATGAAAGCTATAGTCCGCGCAGGGCAGTATTAGGCACAAATTGTCTACAGGCGGCGGCATAGGATTGAAGCGTCTCCTCCGAGTGGGCGTGAAAGCCGTCGCATAAGACACCGGCACTTTCTGTATAGGACTGCAGAAAATATGCATCCGCACCTGCGATCCACCGGGAGATGGCAGCCAGGTCTGTCTCATCATGGAGCTCCTTCACAACTGTTGTGCGAAATTCATAGGGAATAAGCAGCTGATGCGTCAGGATTTGAACAGACTCGTCAATCGCGGTCAGATCAAATTTGGCTCTGCTTTCTTCAAAGCCCGCCGTAATCTTATATTTATCAGGTGCATTTTTGATGTCCATGGCACAGTAGTCAATCAGCCTTGCCTGAAGCAGATTTTGCAGCATCTGTGGGTTAGTCCCATTTGTGTCCAGCTTTACCAGATAGCCAAGTTCTTTGATGCGTTTGATCAGGTCTGGCAAATCAGTGTATAAAGTAGGCTCACCGCCAGTAATACATACTCCAGAGAGAATCTTACGTCTTTTATGTAACAGTGCAAAAACGTCTTCTTCTGCAAATGGAGTGAGGGACTTGCTCTGCAGCACAATATCTCGATTATGGCAGTATGGACAGCGGAAATTACAGCCGCCGATAAATAAAGCCGCCGCCACATGTCCTGGATAATCCAATAATGTTGTCTTGTTCAGTCCAAGAATAAGCATAATAATCCCTCCCATTATTCATCCGTACACCAATCCGTATCACTTATGTTCCTACAGCGTCTAAGGTGTCCGTGCTTCCTGCAATGGTGCTGAACATCGCAAGATGTCAGTTTCTTAAGACAGTATAACATATTTTTTAAATAATACACATAGGATAAATCAATATCAGGCAAATTAGGTGGCGGAAACGATGATGAATTATATCTGGGGCGGTATGCTGATTATAGGGATTATTTACGGTGTGGTGACAGGAAATATGCAGGCAGTTACAGATGCGGTGTTACAGTCCTCCAAAGAGGCGGTGACACTTGGTATATCTATGCTTGGCATCGTGGCATTTTGGACAGGTTTGATGGAGGTGGCGGGAGAGGCCGGAGTCATCACGGGGCTCACGAGGCTGCTCTCGCCATTGATGCGCTTTTTGTTTCCAGGGATTCCCAGAGGACATAGGGCGTGGGATTCCCTGTCCGCAAATTTTGTGGCAAATATTTTGGGACTTGGCTGGGCGGCTACTCCAGCGGGATTGAGGGCGATGAGCGATTTGGAGGAGCTTGAGAGGGAGCGCGGGAATGAGGAATATATGGATGCGGTAGGGAAAGGTTCGTTTGGGAGTTTGACAAATGATGGTTCTCGGACGGCAAGCAATGAAATGTGCACGTTTCTCGTGATGAATATCTCATCATTGCAGTTGATACCAGTAAATATTATCGCCTACCGCAGCCAGTACGGGAGCGCCAATCCGGCAGCGGTAATAGCGCCAGCGATCGTGGCGACGTTTTTTAGTACAGTGGTGGCGGTGATTTATTGTAAAGTAATGGGCAGAAAATAGAATAAAATATATTTTGATTTTCGAAAAATAGATAATTTCTTTAGGTGTTAGTCAACAAGTGTGTTGGTAACATTTATAGCACTATATATAGATGTTGGAAAACCCCAAATATTCATAAATATAGGGGTTCAAGTGGTTGCATAAACCGCCAAACAGAGTCACCAACACAGTTATTGACTAACACCTTGGATAATTAATATTTTGGCGTTGATACCGCCAGCGGGAATTTGTGTTTGAAGGGACTGGAAATCATGAGTAGGGCTATAAGCGGCATTGTGGAGGAATTTGTAAATGATAAGCAGAGAGCACAGAGCTCTCTGCTCAGATAGTAACAGGCCAATACAGCCTGATGGTTTATTCCATTTTTATACAAAAAGCAAAATAACCGTGTCCGGTACTGAGCAGTAAACTGTAATCAAAAACCTCCATATAAAACATTTTTCTGAATTGTTCTGCCGCTATGATATGGCTGCTCTCCAATTGATATTGTGCGGACAGGTGGCAATGGATACCGAGCTGTTCCACAATTCGCAGAGAAAGTTCTTTGCCGGCATTCATTACCAGCTTATCCATTTTTGTCAGCGGCATTCCCAGCATAGCGCTAACCGCACTCAATACCAGACTATTTTCCAGAACCATGAATATCTGTACCTTTTTTTTGAGTGCGGAGCGATATGCCAACCGGATAATCAGACTGGTTCCAAAATCTTCTCCGCTGTAATGCTCACTCACAATTTCTGTCTGTAATCTGAAAATTTCCTGAATGGTGGCAATCAGGGCATTTTCCAAAGCATCTTGGTCAGCACCGGCGTGATCTGTTTTCCATCTGTTTGAAATTTTACCTGTAATAGCGCGGTCTTCAATCAGAATGTGGGCAGTAAGCCATCCAAGACAGATGCCAAGGAAATGCTGGATAGATTCTTGTGAATAGTTTGATTCCGTAAGTTCTTTTTCCAGAGCCGCAAGTGTTTTATACCGCATGTCGTCATGCAGGCGCTTGTGTATCTCATAATCTTTATAACCCATTGACAGCATATGAGCTTCCTCGTCAGTAAAGTGTTCTACAGCATAGTTTTTAAAGTACTTGATACCCTCGGCGCATGCCCACTGTCCGTTGTTTTCATCCCTGCTCAGATGGACGAGCCTGCGTACGATTGAAAAGAGCTTCCGGTGTGCATTGTCGATGGAATCAATTCCGATGTTAAATTGTTTGTTCCATTCAGCTTCTTTAGACATAATACTCCTTTTTCAGATGGGAAATATCCCATTTGTGTTTATGAAATCCACAATTCATTGTTACAGGAATCATCAGGCAGACAGCATTGACAATCCGTTATTTTTACATCAATATAACAGTGTGCTGATTGGATTTCTAACCAGGTTTGTTAATAGTATATGTCGAAAAATGAAAAAATGTGTCATATTTTGGGGAAAGACGGAAGACAGGAAACTGTTGACTTCGAATGCAATAAGCTGTAGTCATATCCAGGACTTCCTCCGCATACATTTAACTATTAAAGTATAGTTCAATGTATGCCGGGGAGGTCTTTTTATATGGAGCTGTTAAAGAAGAATATCCATACAGAGCGGATAAAGTCGAAAGCGCTTCTGCAGATACCGCTGGAGACAGACATCAATGTGTCCGATACAAAGCCGGATGTCGCGAAGGTAATCTACGACTGTGGAACGATCAAAGTTGATGAAATCAAAACTGGAATGAACAAGATTTGGGTAAAAGGGAAGCTGTGCTATCAGATTTTGTACCAGACGGAGGGCACACTATCAAATGACAAAGAAGATAAAACACTTGCGGGTATGGATGGAGATATTCCTTTTATGGAAGAGATTTATCTCGACAAGCTTGAGGGAACAGACCGGGTGATCTGCAAAACAAATCTTGATGATATGAGGATACACATTATCAATTCAAGGAAACTCAGTATTCAGTCCGTGATAACGCTCGAGCCGAGAGTGGAGGAGAGCATAGCGGAAGAATTGTGTGTGGAACTCGACAACACAGGAGATGCAGAGCAGAAGCTCGAATATCGCAAAAAAAATTTGGAGTTCCTGGAGACAATTGTGAAAAAAAGAGATTTGCTGCGCATTCATGAGGAGACACGTCTGCCGGCCGGAATGCCCGACATTGGAACCGCTCTGTGGAAAAATGCAGTGATCAGCAGCATTAACTTTCGCCCGTTGGATGAAAAATTGGGAATCACAGGTGAGCTCAGTGTGTTTATCGTTTACAGAGAAGATACATCAGACCGGATTAACTGGTATGAGACTGTGATACCGTTCAGCGGTAATGTGGAGTGTCAGAACAGCAGGGAAGGTATGATTGCAGATGTATCATATGAGATCGGCCATGAGGAAATCACAGTCAGGGAGGATTCTGACGGTGAACTTCGCGTGATCAGTGTCGAGACAACTGTTGAGCTTGAGATTAAACTGTATGAGAAGGAGAGCACTTCGATTGTAGCAGATGTGTACGGTGTGAGCTGTGAAGTGCAGGCTGGAATTGACAGCAGACAGTTCCGCGACCTGTGCACCGACCTAAATATTGAAGAAAAACTCACCCGAAGCATTAAACTGGAAGATGCTGACCCCAAAATCCTGCAAGTATGTCACAGCGATGCCAGGGCAAAGCTTGCGGAGACGGCAATAAAGGATGGTCAGTTTAAGCTGAGCGGCGAGATTGAACTTCAAGTGCTCTATGCCTCCAACGAAAACGGCGGCAGCCTTTGTCCGGTAAGAAGCACGGTTCCATTTGAGATTGCAAGAGATATTCCTGATATGGATGAAAATCAGCTCGAACAATATTCGCTGTCTGTCTGGATTCCACAGCAGGCAGTGAGCATCAAGGACAGTTCACAGCTCGAGTGGCGGGGAAGCATCGACGTCAAGATGCTGATATACAATACCAAAAAGGAAGATATCTTAACAGAGCTGAACATTGAACCAATCAATGCGGATGTTTTGGAAAAACTTCCAGGGTTTGCAATCTATTATGTGAAACCAGGAGATTCGCTCTGGCAGATTGGCAAGAAGTATTATGTAAGTGTCGGACGAATTAAAGAGATGAATAATTTAACGGAAGATGAGATCAAGGCAGGTGATAAAATATTAATCGTAAAATAGGCCAGCGTAAGCTGACCTATTTTGATTTATTAAGAATATTTATTTTGCAACAACAGTGCCGTCTTCAGTCGTTGTAACAGTATCCTTTTCTGTTGCATTCTCCTCTTTCATGGAATCCATCAGTTTGTCAATCTTCTCCAGAACTGCATCGTATGTTTTTTGTGAAATATCAGGGAGTTTTCCGCCCCAGGTCTTCTCAGCCTGCTTGTATCCTTTTAAGAATGCATCGCGCATTTTTTCCAGCTGCGTGGAGTCATTCCCAGCAAGTGCAGTTGCAAACGACACGATACGATCGGATGTCTGCTTTACACCCCAGTAGCCATCTTCGGAGATTGCTTCCTGTGCTTTTTTCTGTGTTGCGGCATCAACCGTGTAATTTCCCTTTGAGAGGAACTGCCAGATGTTGTTTGCCTGGCCAAACGTGTTGGTCTGCGTGGAAAGCATGTTGTGTACAAGGTCAGTCAGCTGTGACTGGCGCTTCTCCTGGTCAGCCTTAAGCTGTGCTACAATCGCCTTTCTGTCATCTTCGGACAACTTTGATTTGTCATAAACAGCAGCGCTGTTCTCGTTCTTATTGGTACTTGTGGATGTCTCCGTTTTCGATGTCTCTGTTTTGGTAGTGTCGTTTTTTGAAGCAGTGCTCTCCTTCTTCTCTGCCTCAAGTGCATACAGGGCTCCTATCCCCATCTGCCGCTGCCGCCGCAAAGCCTTGGGTAG
>CAMWXA010000012.1 GCA_947178035.1 uncultured Lachnospiraceae bacterium
ACAACGATATATGGGACTATTACTGGAATGAGTGCCAAAAACATAACCCGTTGTCTAAAATGGGATATTACCGCGTTGGCTGTATAGGCTGTCCAATGGCAGGAAAAAGCCGGTGGAAAGAATTTGCGGATTTCCCGGCATATATGCAGGCATATATAAATGCCTTTGAAAAAATGCTCAGGATCAGATGCCAGAGGAAATTGCAAAACAAACGAAAATGGAAAAACGGAAAAGAAGTTTTTGACTGGTGGATGGAAGAAGATACAATTTCGGGACAGATGCGTCTGGATGAATTTATAAGTTAAATAAGGATTTAGGAAAGAGTGAGAAAAATGAGATTGATTGACGCAGATAAAGAAAATGAAAGATTATTAGATTTTATTGCACAAAATGATAGCGGAATCCAATACGCCATTGAACATAAAGATATGACAATGCTTGAGGATATATTTTTTGATTATTTTGCGGGACAGACTATGGCCTATGACCTGGATAAAGTTACCGATAGAATAAAAACAATATTTAAGCATCATAGAGCGACAAAAACAGTGCAAAGACTGGTTATCGCGACTATAGAAGCAGGGGTAATTAGCTAAACTGGAATTTAATTTGCCAACAGGGAGAAAGCAGGTGATTTAGCATGGAAATATCCATGCATGCCGCAGAACGACTAAAGGAACGCTGTGGAATGAACAAAAAAAGTATGCAGCGGATGGCACAGAAAGTCTTTGACGAGGGGATCAGGCACAGCCAGACAAAGGGGCGGCTGAATAAATGGGTGACAGGGCTGTATTTTAAAAATCCAAAAGCGAAAAATATCAGGCTCTACGACGACAAAGCGTACATATTCTGCGGCGAAATACTGGTAACAGTGATACAGATACCCGCGGGACTGATGAAGGATTTTAAGAAAATGGTAAAGAAAAGGAGATGACAAACATGCTAATTTTGAATCACTGCTCCATTATTGACGATTACTGCCCAAAGCCGGAGACGGGCTCCTGTGACGACTGTCCGCTTTTTCAGCTGGTGCAGCAGTACAGGATGGACAGTCATGAGATGCAGGACAAGGGAAAGGGGGGAATGAGATGTATAAACATATCCAGGGAAACGGAAGCATCACAATACCCGTGATGCTGCGGCGCAGTCTCGGCATAAAGCCCAGAGATACAATGGAGATCATATCACAGGGCGACGGAAGCATTGTGATAAGGCCGTGCACGGTGGAATGCGTATTCTGCGGCGGCACGGAAAATGTAGCAGTAAGAAAGGGCGTCAGGATGTGCCTGGCGTGCTACCTGAAAATCAACGTAAGAAAGGAAGACAGGAATGGAAGAGAAGAGACAGGAAACTAAACTTGGAAAGTACAGCACGGGAGAACTTGTAACAAAATTGATCAGCATGGACAGAAAACGGGCAAGACTTGTTGAGGAGATTGATAAGTATAAAGCGGAGATATCTGCAAGGGGCGGTGCGGCACTTGACGACACAAATACAAAGTTTATTAAATACTACGGCGAGAACGGAAGCTGTGCGGTCACATTTGCAGAAAAGCTGTTTATCGCAGATGACCTGCGGCTGAAAGAGATGTTCCCGGAGGGTGTATATGACAAGCTTGTGACAGTCACGAACAGCGTAAAGTATAAGTATGACAGTAAACTTGAAATGGCGCTGAAAGCAATATTTTCAGGGGAATATCTTTTTGACATGACAATGCTGGAATATCTCAATAACAACGCGCTGTTTCCGCTGCATCCAGACGTGAAGCAGGTCAAGCTCCTGCAGAAAAAGCTGACGGGTGATTACAAAAAGGACAATAAGCTCCTGATATCCATGTTTGGTGCGGGAAGCTATGACGAGGAGCTGCTGTACGTACACAGGATCAGGAACGGCGAATTAATAAAGCTGTTCCTTCCTGATGAGGGGCTGGCGGATGCAGTTGAAAAGATTAAGGGATGCCTGACCGTGGAAAACGACGTAAAAATTACAATTGATGCAGGGGATATGGAGGAATAGGGATATGGCAAAGAAAGCAGAAAACAAGCAGAATGAGCAGGCAGTTACGCCAGCAGTGCCGGAGGACAAGGCTGTAATATCAGAAAGGACAGACAGTGTACCAGAAAAGGCAGACAGCGTACCAGAAAGTGTGGACAACGTACCAGAACTACAGGAACCTGTTTCTGAAATCAAAAGGATGGATGCAATTTTAAACAACGATGCTGAGCTGTGCAAAAATTTTACAGAGTCCCAGGACGAAGATACACCAAAAGAGCATCCAGAGCCAGAGGAAAAAATATTATTTTACATAAAAACCATAAACGAAAAAACAGCCATACGTTCCACGCCAGAGTATCCCATGGGAACATCAAATGTTATCGGCGTAATCACAGACAGGGGACCATATGGCATTGCAGACGTAGAAAACGGGTTTGGCAGAATTGCAGGGGGAACAGGATGGATCATGCTTGACTCCAGTGTTGTGATACGGCAGGGATAAAGAAGGGGGGTATCCTCATAATGATGACGAAGCTGCAGCTGGAGCTCCTGTGTGAGACGTCAATAGAGGACATACCGGAAAGGTACAGGGACGTTGCGGAGATCATGGGAGTCGAAACATATGTAAAGGTGTCTGATTACGCAAGGGGAGACGAGATATACTTCCCAAAACCGGAAACGCTTCTGATCCCTGCACGAAACAGGCGTATACACGAAGAGTATAACGGGTACAATCAGAAGGAGCTGGCGGAGAAATACGACATAACGATACAGCAGGTCAACAACATATTAAAGGATGCCCCGGTCTTTGGACAGATGGATCTGTTTGAATATCTTTCTCAATAATATTTTCGGAAAATATTTTCCCAAAACATTTAATAAGAAGTGCAGTATCATTAGGACATGGCGAAAGCCATGTCCTTTATGCATTTATGAAACAGGAAGAGGAGGGCACGGAATGAGTGAGGAAACAAAGCTGGAAGTAATCAAGGCACTTGCGTACGGCGTGGACATTGGAGACATTGCCAACATGGCGGAGGTGGACGAAGAGGAGATTGAGAGGATCAGGGATGAATGTGCTGACGAGATCACCAGACGGCAGGAAGAGATAACGGAGGAGACAGGCAATGGCATTTAAAAAGGTGATGACACTGCTGGATATCGGCAGTGAGATAACATACGGATGCGATGTGTCGTATTATCAGGGGGATATCAACTTTGAAATCATGAAGGCATCCGGCATCAGTGCCGTGATTATCAGGGCAGGATATGGCACTGCCACAACAGACAAACGTTTTGTCAGTTACATTAATGCGGCAATTAAGGCAGGACTTGCCATAGGCGTATACTGGTTTATCTATGCAGAAGATACGGCAGCCGCTATACTGAATGCCCAAAAATGCCTGGAGGTTATCAGACCATACAAGGAATTTATCACGCTCGGGGTGTGGGCAGACTGGGAGTATGACTCAGACAAACGGGCAGGCACGCTGACAGCGGAGTACAGATCAAAGATTGTCCACATGTTTAACTGCAAAATCGAAACAGAAGGATACGAGGCGGGCATTTACTCCAACCAGGATTATATACAGTCCGGGAAATTCCAGCCCTGGCTCATATCGCTGTATCCGCTGTGGTTTGCGAAATATGCCAGCAGCATCAGCAGCCATGCCTTTGAGGGCAAAAATGGCAGACCGTACATGTGGCAGTACAGCTCAACGGGCGTTGGGAAGGTTCACGGCGTAAGCTCACAGAATCTTGATTTAAACAAGGTATACGTTGACATTATCCCGGATGCATCAGTCCCGCCAGTGGATACGGTTACTGACAGTCCTGACAGGGTAAAGGCTGCAGATAATCCGTATCCGGAACCGACGCGCAGTATATACTGGCGCGCTGGGAAAGGCTTAATGTACGGGGACGATGTAAAGTGGGTGCAGTGGCACCTGTGGCGGTTTGGTCTGTTTCTGGATAAGAAAGGCATACCAGATGCGGGGCAGATCGACGGGCTGTGGGGCGCAAAATCTGATGAGGCACTCGGGATCGCGCAGACAAGACTGGGGCTGAAACAGGATAAGATCTGCGGCCCGGCGTCAAGGCAGACATTTAAAGAAACGTAAAATGATTGGGAGGAACAGCTTTATGGTTTTTGAATTTTTAGGAAATTCATTCACGCTGTTGGCGCTGATCGGCGCCCTAGCAGCATTAGTGATGATCGTAACGGAAATGATAAAAGATCTGTGGGTAGTGAGCAGAGTGCCGACAAAACTGACAGCGCTGATCGTATCGCTTGTGGTAGTTGCCGGGGCAATGGCGGTCTACCTGAACATGGCGGATATCGCGTTCCAGTGGTGGTATCTTGTGGTGGCATTCTTTGCGGCGTTTATTGTTGGATATTTAAGTATAAACAGCTGGGATACGCTGTACGAGATCTGGAAGCGTTTCGTGCCGGACAGCAAAAGGAGATAGCTTATGGAGGGCGCGGTATATCTTGGGACAGAACAGTTTATCACAATGGCGGTTGTGTTAAGCATAGCAGGGGCAGCCCTCATATTTCTGTTGAAGCACTGGTTCGGGCAGGTAAACGGAGGGATATCTGACAACAGCAGGCGTCTGGAGGAAGTAAAGGAAGATCTCCAGACCGAGATGCAGAAAAATAACGACAAAGTAAATGAGCGGATCGACCATATTGAGGAAAAGACGAACCAGGACATCGCGGAACTGCGTCAGGACATGAACGACCTCAAAGGCGACTTCGCGACAACGTTTGTGCAGAGGGATGACTTTTTCCGCTACATGAACGGGATGGAAACAAACATTAAGGACACAAACAGCAAAGTGGACAAGATCCTCATGCTGATGACAGACAGGAGGAACAGTAATGGCACTCAGTGAGGAGGAGATCCGGGAGCGTGACAGGAGCAGGGCGATCAGGGGATACATTATCCGCTGCCTGATCCGGAGCTGCAACAACATGGCCCTGACAAAACACCTGTCAAACTCCCTGTTTATGCAGGGCTACATCATGAGCCCGGATATCAAAAAATATCTTGATTATCTCGTAAACGGCGGATACATAGAGTTTACGGATAAAAAAGTAAAGGCGTATACCATATACGCGGATGACGCGGTAGTAAGACTGACCAACAAGGGAATCAACCTGGCGGAAGGTGCGATCGAAGATCCGGGCGTGGAGATATGACATGGGGGAGAAAAGGAACAGGACAAGGACAAACTCAACCGTGGAGCAGCTCCCACCGGACATAAAGCTGGAAGTTGACAGCCTGCTGGGTGACTACCGCAATACCTACGACAGCATATGCAGGTATATAAAGGATAAGGGATACAGTATATCCCGTTCCGCACTCTGCAGGTATGCGAAAAAGAGCGAGGCAGCATTTAACAGGCTAAAGCAGGCGCAGGAACAGACGGAGAAGCTGGTGGCATATATCCAGAATAATCCGGATGCGGATTTTACAGAACCTGCAATGAAAATTCTGACATCGGGGCTGATCGACAGGCTGGCAACCGCGGAGGAGGAATTTGACACCATGCCGCTGGACAAGGCCGGAAGGCTTGTGACATCACTTGCAAGGACAAAGACCTACAAGGACAGGGTAAGGCAGGACATGCAGAAGAAGGCAGACCTGGCGCTGAAAGAGATGGAAGCGGATATTATGGCAGTAATCAAACAGGATGGACAGTCTGCGCAGCAGATGAAGGAAATTTTGGAGAGGGCAAGAAAAAGGATGGCGGCAGAATGATCGATCTGGATGAGTGGATAGAACGGCTTGATGAAAGAGACACGGAAGCTGAGGACAATGACAAATATCAGAATGACCTTTTCCAGGAGTATGTTCTCAGGAAAAATGACAAAAACCATAAGCTCCGCAGGGAACTGTACAGTGAATATATGGCAGGAACAACGCCATTGTTTGGAGACAGGGGACTCAGGAAACAGCTGGCAGCATTTGATTTGTCCTATTTTGGCCGGGCTTACCTTCCGCATTTTTTTGTCAGGAAATCCCCTGAATTTCATGAGGAGCTGGATGACCTGTGGTTTAACGGGGTTATGAAATGCATAAACCCGTATGGGGAGCACAAGAGTATCAACCGGGAAAGCGGAAGCCACAGCGCAGCCGCGGCTCCAAGAGGGCATGCGAAGTCCACAAACTTCACTTTTAAGGATACATTACATTCAATCCTGTACAGGTACAAGCATTACGCAATAATCATATCAGATTCGTCGGAACAGGCTGAGGGATTTCTGGATGACATCAAGACAGAGCTGGAGGACAATTACCATATCATTCAGGATTTTGGGACACTGAAAGGCGAGAAGGTATGGCGCAGCAACGTGATCGTCACAAAGTCCAGTGTGAAGGTGGAAGCCCTTGGATCAGGAAAAAAGATACGAGGAAGGCGTCACAGGGCATGGAGACCGGACCTGATCGTGCTGGATGACATCGAAAATGATGAGAACGTGGAAACACCGGAACAGCGGCGGAAACTAAAAAACTGGTTTAACAAGGCAGTATCCAAGGCAGGAGATACATACACGGATATCATGTACATCGGGACGATCCTGCATTATGATTCCCTGCTTTCGAACGTGCTTACAAAAAATGCGGGCTACAAGTCAAAGACATACCGGGCGGTAATTTCAGAGGCAGACAACAGGGAGTTGTGGGAGCAGTGGGAAAGCATCTATACAAACCTTTTTGATCCGGACCATGAGGAAAATGCAGAAACATTCTACCAGGCAAATGAAGAGGAGATGTTAGAAGGTACTAAAGTACTATGGCCTGAAAAGTGGACCTACAAGGATCTTATGAAGATGCGTGCCACGGAGGGAACAGCGTCCTTTAACAGTGAAATGCAGAATAACCCGGTTGATCCGGAAAGTGCAGCCTTCAACGAAGAGTGGCTTGACTATTACGACGATGCGCCGCCTGACTTTAAGGCGCATAACTTTATTATCATAGGAGCAAACGATCCTTCCCTTGGTAAAAATAAGAAGGCAGACACTTCTTCTATTATTGATCTTGCGCTGGATCTGAATACTGGTTACATGTATGTGATCGGTGCATCCGTGGAAAGGCGAGCACCGGATGTTATCATAACGGATATTATAAATACGCACGGGCGGTACAAGCACGATTATGGGAAAGGCTATTACAAGTTTGGAGTGGAGACCGTGCAGTTTCAGTTTTTCTTTAAAGAGGTTATGGCAGCAAAGGCGCTGGAGGCGGGAGCGTATATCCCAATTGAGGAGATTAACTCAAATGTCAATAAGGAGATCCGGATCAAGAGCCTCCAGCCGTTTGTGAAAAACAAGTGGATCAAGTTCAACACCAGGCACAGGGAACTGATACGGCAGCTGACAGAGTTTCCGTTTGGGGCAAACGATGATGCACCAGACGGGCTGCAGATGGCAGTGGCACTTGCACAGGCAGTCAGGGGTATAGCAGCCAGGTTCGAGTACACATCTGTATCGAAGAGACAGCTGCGTTTTGACAAAGGAGCTTATTAATGGCAGGGAGTAAAAAAAGGAAAAGGAGGAAGCCCTTTAATCCTAAAACCGATACAGGACAGAGCAGGCCAGTCACAGCGGTTGTGGCAGTCGGCAATATAAATGACAAATATTCCACATATCCATCCAACGGATTGAACCCACGCAGGCTTGCGCAGATATTCCGAGCCGCGGATCAGGGAGATGTCATGAGCCAGATGGAATTGTTTGAGGAAATAGAAGAAAAGGACACACATATCTTTTCCCAGCTGCAGACACGAAAGCTGGCGGTGACGGGACTTGACTGGGAGATACAGCCTGCGGGGATCACGGATACCGACAGGGAGATAGCGGACTTTGTGGAGAATGCCATCAGGCGGATTCCGCGCCTGCGGGAGGTGATGCTGGACATCATGGACGCGGTCGGAAAAGGGATCTCCATATCCGAGATCGACTGGGAGACAGATGCGGGTGGCAACTCTGTAATAGCCGGGATCGAGTGGGTGCACCCCAAAAAACTGTTCTGGGATTATGAAACGGACGAAATGAAGATCTGTACAATGGAACACCCGGAAGGCGTATCCCTGCCGGAGAACAAGTTTGTCGTGCACAGGTACAAGGCAAAGAGCGGACATCCGTCACGCGCGGGAGTACTCCGCATAGTAGCGTGGATGTATCTTTTCAAGAATTATGACATCAAGGACTGGACGGCATTTTGTGAAATTTATGGCATGCCGCTGCGTCTGGGCAAATACAACGCGGCAGCCTCCAAAGAGGACAAAATGGCGCTTGCAGAAGCGATCATAAACCTCGGCGCGGATGCAGCCGGGATCATACCGGAAACTGCAAGCATCGAGTTTGTGGAGAGCAACAAGACAACCAGTGCAGATATCTATGAAAGCTTTGCTAGGTACTGCGACGAGCAGACCAGCAAGGCGATTGTGGGGCAGACCCTGACAGCGGACAGTGGGGGCGGCTCCTATGCGCAGGGAAAAGTACATGCGGATGTGCGGCACGACCTGACAGTTGCGGATGCGCAGGCGCTCGCAGAGACGATAAACGAGTGTATCGTGCAGCCACTTGTATTTTACAACTTCGGCCCGGTGGCCTGTCCGACATTCCAGTTTGACTGCAAAGAATCGGAAGATTTAAAAGAAACCGTTGAAGTATACAAAACGCTTGTATGCGACATGGGGCTGAAAATACCGGAAGAACATATTTACAAAAAGTTTGCGATACCAAAACCGGAAAACGGCGAAAGGGTGCTGGAGCCGCCAGCCGCAAATGTTCCACAGCCCGCAGAAGGCAGCACGGAACCGTCAGCGGGGCAGCATACAATGTTAAAAATGAAAAATGATGCTGACAGCGCACAGGAGGAAAGGCAGGCTGTGATCGACAGCATAACCGACACGGCGCTTGCATATTCTGACAAAATATTTGACAAAATGCTCCAGCCGCTGCTCCGGCTGCTTGACAGTGAGACAGACCTTACAATCCTGAAAAAGCGGCTGGAGGATAAAAAAGAGTTAAAGAAACTGTATGAGGAGATGGAAAGCCCGGAGTTAAATGATCTTTTAACCCAGGCAGTATACCTCTCCAGCCTGGTCGGGAGGGCTGACTGATGGATGCAGCTGTATACGGACTGACAAGTGATTTTGTATTCCGCGCCGCGGCTGAGTTTCTTTCCAGCAAAGAGGCCGTGCCCATGGAGGTGTACGAACAGCTCCAGAAGCGGGCAAGGGACAGGGCGTTCAGCGTTTCCAGATACACGTCTGCGGAAGTGCTGAACCAGTTCCTGCGGGAGCTGGTGGACGCGATTGAGGACGGAACAACCGGCACAGAATTTCGGAAACGCATGAACGACTTTCTG
Organism: uncultured Lachnospiraceae bacterium; assembly: GCA_947178035.1. Classification (GTDB taxonomy): domain Bacteria; phylum Bacillota; class Clostridia; order Lachnospirales; family Lachnospiraceae; genus COE1. The sequence goes on from CAMWXA010000012.1 coordinate 9,378, forward strand.
GAGCGGAACGGCTATACGGCAGCAAGTCCCTGGCATCTTGACGTGATCTTCCGCACCAACCTGCAGACAGCCTACAATGCCGGGTATTACGAAAGTATGCAGGCGGCAAAGAAGTTCCGCCCATACTGGCAGTATAAAACGGCGGGGGACAGACATGTGAGGGAGAGCCATGCAGCCATGCAGGACAGGGTGTACGCCGCGGATGATCCCATATGGGATGTCTGGTACCCGCCCAACGGATTCCGCTGCAGGTGTACGGTTGTCTCCCTGTCAAAACGGCAGGTGGAAGAGAAGGGGCTGACGGTATCAGACCGCCCGCCCACATCCTTAGTCGGTAATGAACCTGTTTTTCCGGACAAAGGTTTTAGCAACAACCCGGCAACAACTCCGTGGAAACCGGACACCAGTAATTTTGATACAACGCTGAAATCGGTTTTAAGGGAAAAAACAGGTTCAGACGGATAAAATACCATCAATCATATTTCGGCCGCGTTATAACGCGTTATAACGCGTGCAGGAACCATATAAGGAGGCAGACAGGATGACAGGCAGTGGATATAAGCAGGTAATGATCCTGACAGGTGGGGATCTCGGGGGGTGTCCGGACAGGATAAAGATACTCCCGGTCGGCGTGGTAAACTCTGAAAAAGGCAGTTTTACTGTTGACGAGGAATCTTACAGGGCAATGAAAGCGGAGATGCAGCGCAGGGGCATCGATATTGTGGTTGACTATGAACACCAGACGTTAAAGGATGTGCAGGCGCCTGCGGGCGGATGGGTGAAGGAGCTGATCTACACGCCGGAGGCAATCGAGGCAAAAGTCGAGTGGACACAGAAAGCGCAGGAATACCTGAAAAACAAAGAATACCGTTACCTGTCCCCTGTCGTCCTGACAAGGAAGAAGGATAACAAGGCAGTTGCGCTGCACAGCCTGGCGCTGACCAATACACCTGCAATCAACGGCATGTTTGCCATTGTAAATTCTGCTGATGCAGATACAGATATTGACGATACAGGAGGGAATGGAATGGATCTACAGAAAATCAAGGAACTTTTGGGACTGCCCGCGGATGCAGCGGATGAGGAAGTCATGAACGAGCTGCTCAAAAAGCTGGGCGGCGAAGAGAAAAAAGACGGGGAAGAGGATGCGGAAGCCGGAGGGGACAAAAATACAGAGACGGAAGCCGTCGCCAACAGCGTGATCCTCGGCCTGCTGGGACTGCCAGACAGTGCAAAGACAGAGGATGTCGCGGGGAAAATAATGACACTGAAAGCGGGTGCGGACAGCCAGAAACAGGAGATCGAGGACGCCCTGAACCGCATAAAGGACCACGAAGCGGAAGAGGCTGTCATGACGGCATTAAAGGCCGGAAAGATCACGGCGGCACAGAAAGACTGGGCGAAGGCGTATGCCTTAAAGGACAGGACGGGTTTTGACTCTTTTGTTGAAAAAGCCCCCGTGGTGGTTCCCGTCGGAAAATTAAACCTGAAAGATGCACCGAAAAAACCCGCAGGTGTGGACAGCCTTGTACTAAAAGCAACAGGAATGTCCAAAGAAGACATTGAAAAATACGCGGACAAGGAGGAAGAAGAGGAATGATGGAGAGGGCAGGAAACCAGAAAGTAGGCGGAATCCAGATGAATGGTCCTGTAGCGGCTGGTGAGCTGATCCGGAAAACAGACATGGTGGCGCTTAACGAAGAGGGATATCTGGTAAAAGCTGCAAAGACAGAAGGGCTGCGTGTGGTGGGAATTGCCACTGACAATGCTGATAACCGCATGGGCAGCGATGGCGCGGAGGCAGTATCTTTTACAAGCGGCGGATTTGTGTTTAACCAGGAAGGCATCAAGCAGACCGACCTGATGAAAACAGCCTACATTAAAGACGCTGCAACAGTGACAACGTCTTCCATCGGCTCATCGCCCGTGGGAAAAATTATAGAAGTGGATGACATGTGCGCAGCCGTGTTAATCCAGCCATAGGAGGGGATAAAATGGTAATTAACAGTGCAAACCTGCAGGGACTCAGGACAACATTTTCGGCAGCTTTTAACAAAGCTTTCCAGACCACGACGACGAGCAAGGAAAAGATAGCGACTACCGTGCCAAGCTCCACGAAATTGAATACATACGGCTGGCTCGGGGATTTTCCCACGATGAGGGAATGGATCGGGGAAAGGGAGATCAAGAACCTTTCTGAGAGGGATTACAACATTATTAATAAGCATTATGAGATGACGATCGCCGTAAACCGGGATGACATTGAGGATGACAACCTCGGACTCTATACCATCAACATGGAGCAGATGGGACATTCCGCAAAAGAGCATCAGAATATCATAGTATTTATGATGCTTCCGCGTGGATTTGCGGAGAAATGTTATGATGACCTGAGCTTTTTTAATGACGCGCATAAGGTCGGATGGGAAACATACAGCAACAGGGGCAATGCAAAGCTGTCTGCAAAATCATATGCGGCAGCAAAGGCAACAATGGCAGGCTACAGGAATGAGAGGGGGACAGCGATCAATATCCGGCCCAACCTTCTGGTAGTGCCGCCGCATCTGGAAGAAATGGGAAGATATATCCTGACAGCGGATTATATCAGCGGAACGACAAATCCGTGGAAAGGCAGCGCAGAGCTGCTTGTTGATGCGAATATCATCAATGATGAATATCCGGATAACTGGTTTTTGCTGGATACGTCAAAGCCACTAAAGCCAGTCATCTTCCAGCTCCGCAAGCCGACGAAGTTTGTCTCCATGGTCAATGAAAATGACTCAAATGTATTTAACCAGAACACGTATATCTACGGAGCAGACGGCAGATACAACACGGGATACTCGTTCTGGCAGCTGGCATATGGAAGTACGGGAGAAATTGCAGGCTGAGGCCGGGAGGAAGATTATGGGGTACTGTACCGTTGCAGATGTAAGGGATCTGATAAAAGATGATATGTTTAATTCAATACTTGGGGACAAATATATTGACGAGTCAGATGCCGTGGCAATGTCAAAAAAAGAGGAGGATATTACAGACCTGGTTGAAAATGCGATTGCAGACGCAGACGCAGAAATCGACGGATATCTTTCTAAACGGTACAGCCCGCCTTTCAGGGAACCGCCCGCAGTCCTCAGAAAATTCTCGAAAGATATTGCTGCATATAACCTAGTATCAAGACAGGGAATAGACGAAAATGACCGGGATAAAACATATCTTACAAGATACAATTCCGCAATAAAATTTCTGACAATGGTTGCGGAAGGCAAGATTGACATTGGGACGAAAGAGGAGGATGTCGGGCAGGCCTCTGCAGCGGAAGGTTTTCATTTTCGTTCGAGTGACCGCTTATTTTCCCGTGAAAGTATGAGGGGGTGGTGACATGAGCTCAATCAGGGTTGAGGTGGACCAGGAGCTGCTTGACAGGCTGAGGCAGCTGTCCGATGCGGATATTGCGGCAGCAATGGCGGCAGTCGGGGAAGCAATACGGACATCCACATTGGAACGTTTTGATACAGGCAAAGGCCCGGATGGCAGGCCATGGAAAACCTCCATACGGGCGCAGCAGGACGGCGGGAAGACACTTGTAGATCAAAGGGCATTATCCACTTCAATCCACGTTGAAAGCTCTGCAAAAGGCGTGGAAGTCGGGACAAACCTAAAATATGCAGCTGTACATCAGTTTGGCGCAACCATCAGGCCGAAGGGGGACGGGCTGCTAAAGTTTAAGATCGGTGACCAGTGGATATCGAAACGGGAAGTAAAAATACCTGCACGGCCTTATCTTGGAATAAACGAGGAGGACATGCAGGAGATTGCCCGCACTATTGAGGATGCAGTAACAGGAGGCTGATACATATGTTTATACAATGCAGGGATGCTTTAAAAGAGTGTTTAAAGCAGTGCGGAGCCACAAGCAACATGCATACGTCGCGGAAAAAGTTAAGAAGTTCCAATGAAAGCCGTGTATTCGCAGTTTTGTTTGAGGATGACGGGCTGACAAAAAACAAAAGCAGCCGCATCTATACGGATGCAGGCGGAAAGCATAAGAGGCGGAAAAAATTTGACCGCGACCTGACATTCAACGTTGTGATCGGAGAGTATTCCATGGAGAAAATAGAGGAAATTTATAATAAATTCCTTGAAAACATCCCGGATGGTATCTATGTAAACGGGAATTATGTGGACATCGAACCTGTGGCGGCAGACTGGATGGATGACGAGGACACGATCATCCGGGCAAAATGTGCGGTGCAGATAAAAGTTGTATGCAGGGGCGGCGTATATAAGGATACAGATTTTGCAAAAGCTGGCAATGTTGAGATAGCAGTAGGGAAGGAGGCAGCATATGGCAAAGAAGGAGACAGAGAGACAGGCAGAACAACAGGGCGATGAATATCTTACCATCGAAAAACTGAAAGGGATAAACAAAACACCGGATGCGGTATACCAGGGAATGTGCGCGGCAAATGGCTGGCAGAAAGGTCGGGCGGTGACACCAGAGGAATACTGGGAGGCACAGCGGCGTTTTCTTGGATCGGCGATCGGAGGTAAATAAAAGATGAATGATGTAATACATACCGTCACGGACGGACTGACAGCGGATAAAAATACAAGCGGCACCGGGGTGCATATCAAGATCGGCGCAAGTCCTGTACAGGGCAGTGAGCCTGTTATCATATCAGGATCACATAAGACCGAATATATAACAAAGTGCCTCGGATTAAGCCCGCTGAGAGATGCAGTGATGGATTCTGTGGAAAACGGGGCAGCAAAAATTATCTGCATCCCGGTAACACCGTCAGCAGATGGAGTAGTCAAAGCGCTGGAACCAGTGAAGGCTGATGATTCGGGCACAGTTACCATAGACGGAAGCCCCAATAACAGTTTCGGCATTATTATCAGGATCACGGGCAGGGGAACGCTTAACACAGCTGCATTTAAGTATTCCATCAATGGCGGCCATACATTTTCAGAGGAACAGGCAGTCCCGCTTTCGGGGCAGTTTGAGCTGCCAGACACCGGGATGACCGTTTCATTTGTTCCAGGCGACCATGGATATGAAGTGGACGACACATACAGCTGGCAGACAACGGCGCCGACGCTGACAAACGCAGATGTTTTAAAGGGCATAAACCAGATTAAAGGCATCAAGCAGGAGGCGGAACTGGTGCATGTTGTCGGGGAGTGCACCGCGGATACATGGGCAATGGTATCAGCAATGCAGGCGGAACTGCAGGAACAGTACCACAAACCGCTGATGTTTGTGGTGGAAGCGTTCAAAATGAATGCCGGGGAAAGTGCTGATGACTATGCAGCAGCATTAAAGGAGGCACGGAGGTCCGTCAAAAACTACCAGCTGCAGGTTGTGGTGTCGAGGGTGCTGTATTCCGGGATGGACGGGCTGAACCGGGACACAAATGCAGCCGGGATTGTATGCGGCCTGTACGCAAGGACGGCGGTACATAAGAGCATTGGCGAGACAGCGGCGGTATACCTCAGTGAGAGTAAGGTATTAAAGCATCTGCCGGAAAGCCTGGATGATGACAGTATCGACGACATTGACGGCATGGGGTATCTGACATTACGGCAGTATGACGGGCTGGCGGGATACTATATCAACAATGCCAGGATGATGGGACCGGATGGGACGGACTACAGATATGCAGAAGAAGTGCGCACGCTCAACAAGGTCATCCGGGAAACCAGGAAGACGGCGCTGCTGCAGCTCCAGTCGGATATCGATCTCGAAAAGCCGGAGGCAGACCTGAAAGCGAAGATACTTTTTATCCAGGCACCGCTTGACCAGATGGTAGCAGACAGGGAGATATCATCTGCGGAAGTCACGGCTCCGGACGATGCAGTGGAAACGATTATCACGGAAGGGACGCTGCGGCTTACAATACGGTATGTCCAGCGCGGGATCATCAGGAATATTGAGATAGACGTGGGCAGAAGAAACCCATATGCATCATAGGAGGGAAAGGGCATGTTAAGAGTAAATTCAAAGGCATATGACTGGGGAGACGTGGACCTGAAACTTCCAGGTGTTGTGACAGATATCCAGGAGATCAGTTATGATGATGAGATGGAGAAGGAGCTGGTCTATGGACATGGGAAACTTCCACGCGGATACGGAACAGGGAACTATAAGGCCAATGGTAAAATGGTCATGCTGCGGGACGATTTTGAAGCAGTACTTGAATACTGCAATAGTAACGGCATTAAGTTTTATGACCTGCATTTTCCTAAAATCGTGGTGTCCTACGCAAACGGGGATGGCACAATAATGACAGATGTATTAAATAACGTAACGTTTGCAAAGCGCAGCATGAAGGCAGCAAATGGGGACAAGACATTTAAAGTTGATCTTGACCTGTTAATCGCAGGGACAATTGACTGGAATGAGAACAAACCTGTGTAATTTATCAATATTTTTGTCAAAAGTGGAGGAAAGAAAATGGAAAATATAGGATTAAATGCGACAGTGGATGACAACGGAGAAAAAAATGAGAACAGCAACGGAACACTTACATCCATAGTGTCAATGAATGAAACAGGACTAAAAGAAAAGTATAAAAAGTTATATGAAATCACTGTTACAGTAGATGAGGATGATGAGAACGAAGGGCGTAAAATTAAGTTCTTGTTTACAAGACCGTCTGTCGCAAGTTTTAACCGATATGTAAAGACTGCAAGTAAAAACGTGATGAATGCAACGGCGGTTTTTATACGTGACAATATCATAGAAGAACAGGTGTCTGATCTTGAAAAGGAATGCAACGCATATCCTGGTCTTGCCTTAAATATGGGGCAAAAATTATTGAGTACATTAGGGCTTGGTGACAACGTAAATTTCAAGCGAATTTAGAAGGGAAAATTCAGGAGCTGGAGGAAAATTTTATTGAATGCGGGGAACTTATCATCAAAAGTTTTCTTCCAGAATCCCTTCTAAAGAATTTTGATTTGGCTGTAATAGATATGGATACCTTTTTGGAATACCTTGCAAAAGCACAGTATATGCAGAAAGTGTGGAAAAACATTGTACAGATAGGCGTATGGGAGGACAGGGAAGGCAATGGGATTTGAATCTATATTTAAGTTAAGTGTAATCTTAAACTTAATTGACAACCTTACATCCCCGGCACAGAACGCCTTCGGCGGTGTAATGAAAACAGGCGCGATGCTGACAGGTGCAGGTACACAGCTTGCGCAGGCATTAACAACTCCTGTAACAGCATCATTTGATACAAAAAACGCGATTGCAGAATTGTCCTCACTGGGAGTCACGGAACTTGAACTGCTTGAGAATGCAGCGCAGAAATTTTCTGACACATGGGCCGGGACAACAAAAGCAGATTTTATAGCCGCTGCGTACGACATAAAAAGCGGGATCGCATCGCTGACTGATGAAGGAGTCGCACAGTATACGGAGATGGCAGGCCTGACCGCCAAAGCGACAAAAGCCAACATCGCAACCATGACAGACCTGTTCGCCACAGGATATGGCATATATAAAGGATTTTATACAGACCTGACGGACATGGAATTTGCTGAACTCTTTTCTGCGGGTATCTCTACGAGCGTAAAGCAGTTTAAGACAAACGGAAACGAGATGGCGGCAGCGATACAGAGCCTTGGGGCATCTGCTACAAATGCGCAGGTGCCGCTGGAAGAGCAGTTAAGCATACTGGGTATGTTACAGGCCACTATGTCCGGATCAGAGGCAGGTACAAAATACAATGCATTCCTGCGCAGCGCTGCCAAAGGCGGCGAAGCACTCGGCATGAGCTTTGTAGATGCAAACAACCAGCTCCTTTCCATGCCGGAGATCCTGGACAAGCTGCATGGGAAGTTTGGGGATACGCTGGACGCCGCGGAAAAGATGGAACTGCAGAAAGCTTTCGGGGACTCTGAGACGATCAAACTGATCGACCTGATGTATGGCAAAGTCGGGGACCTGGAAAGCAACATCTTGGGAATGTATGAATCACTCGGGCAGGGGACAGCGGCAACGCTGGAAATGGCGGACGCCATAAACAGCAGCGATCCGGCAAAAGTAGAGGTAATGAAACAGAAGTTTCATAATATGGGTGAGACCATAAGTAATATAGTAGCCCCAAACGTAATGCAGTACATGGACAAAATATCCGGGGTGATTGACAAAACAGGGGAATGGATCAGTTCCCATGGGGAGCTGGTCAATGTGATCTTCAACGTCCTGGCAGTGCTTGCAGTATTCCTGACCATCAGCGGAATATTAACCACCCTGATCGGTCTGGTAGGAGGACTGATCACCAGCTGGATCGGCTATGGAAAAGCAGCCCACGGAGCGATAACAAAGCTTATGGTGGCGATGAAGCCAATGATAGCGAGTGTGTGGAGCTTTACGTCTGCGCTGCTGGCAAATCCTGTGACATGGGTTGTGATAGGCATTGTCGCACTGATAGCGGCGATCGTGATCCTGTATAACAAATGTGAGTGGTTCCGGAATATTGTAGACAGCATCTTTGCAGCCATAAAGGAAAAATTTGGCGCTGCCCTGGAAATAGCCAGAAAGGTATTTGAAGGCATTGCGGGCGTGATCGGTCCGGCGATGGGAGCCGCAAAAGAAACGGTTGTTGAAACTTTATCCAACATGAAACAGGCGTATGAGGAGCACGGGGGCGGCATCCAGGGGATCGCCGCAGCCGCGGTTGAGGGAGTGAAAGGATTTTTCACAGCAGGCTTTACTTTTCTGGACACCCTGACGGGCGGGAAACTGACGGAGATAAAAAACAAGTGGTCCGAAAAACTCGCCCCGGTCAAAGAGATCGCAGGAAATATCATGGGCGCAGCGAAAGATACGATTGTGGAAAAGCTGTCCAACATGAAACAGGCGTATGAGGAGCACGGGGGCGGCATCCAGGGGATCGCCGCGGCGACGATCGAGGGCGTGAAAGGTTATTATACAGCAGGGTTTACTTTTATAGATAACCTCACAGGCGGAAAGCTGACTGCAATTAAGGAAAAGTTTGGCCAAGGAATACAGGGCATAAAGGATAAGATAACCGACAGTATAAGCTGGTTTAAAAATTCCGGGCAAAAGATAATGGATACCTTCACGGAAGGTATCAGATCCGCTGTGAACAAACCTGTTGAGATGGTCAAAGGTGCGCTGCAGAAGATCCGGAACATGCTCCCGTTCTCTGATGCAAAAGAAGGGCCTCTGAGCAGCCTCACATTATCAGGCAGTAAAGTTTTATCAACGATGGCGGAAGGCATCAGATTGACTGAAAACCTTCCTGCTCAGGAAGTGGAAACGGCGCTCGGAAAAGTTGACCTTACACTGCAGAAAAACGAACAGAAGCAAAAGGCAGATAATGCAGAAAAAGCAGAAGAAACATCAGGTGAACAGGGCGGGCAGCCAGTAAGACATCTTACTATCAACAATCTTAATCTGAATGTTGACTTGAAAGATATAGAGAGCATTCAGAAGATTAAAAAACTTCTGGATGAAATAGAAAACAATATACACAGCAGTGGTGATGGTGCACCAGAACCAGCATAAAAAGGGAGGGATAGCATGATTTATTTTGATGATGATACAGTAAAAATAGGTGGTGTTATCCTTCCGGGCATTTACAAGAGTATCGAAGTGGAGCACGAGGCCAAAATTGATGAGCAGACAGTTGAGGGCTCCACTTCCAAACCCAAACAGGCAACGGGATATGATGATGCGAAAATAAATATCGAGCTGCTGCTTATCGACTCTGAAACTGCAACAAAAGAGGATAAGCTGCAGATGATACAGGAACTTTTTAAGACAGAGGGACAGGACAAACCGCAGGTGCATGAACTTATAAGCGCGCATACAGCCATACGGGGCGCGAAGCGGGTGATCATAAAAAAGGTGACATCAAAGGAGACGAATAAGAAGGACGAGATCGCTGTCGCGATAGAGCTCCTGCAGTATGATGCAATGAAGATCACAGCAGCATCGGCATCCGGGAATGGCAGAAAGAAAAGTCCAGGCGCGGATACCGCCTCAAATTTGGGAGAGGATTATAGAAAATATTTAGGCACTAACCGCGGAACAGCACCAAAGCAGAGTGAAAAAACGAACCTGTCACCCTGCCTGATACAAGCGGGAAGACGGAGGCAGCAAAATGGGAGACATTGACAGACAGGAACTTTTTTACCCTGACCTGCAGGTCAGGACCGGGAACTATGTTTTTACAGAAGGCATATCAGTCGAGATCTATTCTGACCGGAACAAACCCTGCGACTGGGGTAAAATAAAGTTTACAGCCGAATACCAGCCTGAGATCACGCTTGCAAAGCTGTCGGATATTACTGTAAGTCTGGGATACAACGGCATTATGCAGGATGTATTTGTTGGTGTACTGACAAATACATATAATGGTTGCGGCAGGGATGAGATGCTGTTCAAAGATTTTATGTATAAACTTGAACAGACAAATATATCAGCCTGTTTTAAGAACTGCACGCCGCAGGATATCATAAGGGAGGGGCTTGCTGCTGCAGGCATAGACAAAATACATCTGTCAGACAGCACATACCCTGTCAAAAAGATTTTTCCCGTGTACAACAAAAATGTAGAGGATCTCTTAAAACAGATAAATGCTGCATGGGGGATCGGCAATAAAAGTTATTTTGTCAAAGGCGGGTTTTACTGGGGAACCACGCCGGAACAGGGAGACATACTGCAATTTGAATATGGCAGCAATATTATTTCGCTGGGAAAGGACATGGATATGTGGGAGCTGGAAACAATATCTGTGCCATCCATGCAGCACAGCCAGAAGATATCGGTAGAACATCCCAAAATCACGGGGGAATTTGAGACGGAAAAAGTCATCTTCCGGACAAATGCCGCTGGATTTATAAGGACAACTATATATTTTAAGGGGGAGTAGACATGGTTGATGAGCTGATCAGAAGCATAATCCGGGAAGTAAAGGCAGAATACCCGCAGATTGAAGTGCCAGGGGCGATGCGGGCAATGATCATGTCGGCCCGGAAAAGCGGCGACATTTATAAAAGGAAAATGTTCCTGACAGACAGGCAGACCGGGGAAAAAAGGGAATATGAGCTCGAAGAGGAAGGTTATCTTTACTCTGTCAAAATAGTTGACAACAGCGGAAATGACCTGGATAAATACCCCGTCATACCCGGCATAATAAGCCGGGATGAATATGAACCTGGTAGTATTGTAACAGTTGTGTTTACTGGAGGCGAGCTGGTGGCAACAATAGTAGGGTGATGCATCATGACGGATATAAAATTAAACGACAGCTGGCAGCTTACCCCGGCTGCATCCGGCGACACCCCGCTGACAGATGATCTGGAAGGGCTGCTGCAGACGATAAGGACAGAAGCCATAACACAGGAGGGCGAGCTGTTTTACGATACAGATTTTGGATGGAGTCTGTTGGACTTCTTACATGCGCAGGAAAGCGATCTTGTAAAGATTGAGATAGACAGCAGGATCAAGAAGAAGCTTACAAAGTATGAAGAAATAGTTTCAGGCACGGTCGAAGTACGGCAGGCGTGGGGCAGCGATGTGCTGGACATTGCAGTTACCTTTAAGTTAACCGATGGGACAGAACATAAAGTTGAAACGAGCCTGAACAGGATAGAGGTGGACGTTGAATGATAAGTAATAAAATACTGGACGCGATTTTCCCACAACCGATGCTGGACGAACTGAAAGAACAGACGATAGCAGAGCTGGAAAGTGAAGGTTTTACTATCACTAATTTTAGGTCCGGCGGAGTCTTTCACACACTGCTGATGGTAAGCCTGGAGATTTATACTGAGCTTACGGGCCTTTTCCGGCGGGTGCTCTCCAACATGTTTGTCAAGCACGCTGAAGATGTATGGATCGAGCTGAAAGCTCAGGATTATGGAAAGACGCGCAAACCAGCATCAAAGACAAAAGGCGTTTTAACGCTGGCCGGAGACGTCGGACATGCTACGCTGACAATTCCAGCCGGGACAACTTTCCGGACGGACAGGTATATACACGGCGAGGAACTGAGATATTTTTCTACCGCAGACGTGACTCTGCTGGATACGCTGGAAGAAATACAGGTAACTGTAGAAGCCGAAAAAACAGGTACGCTATACAATGTTCCACAAGGGCGCATAACGAACTGTACAAGGCACCTGGAAGGCGTGAAGAGCATAACCAATACGTCTGACTGGATAACCCTGGCGGGCGCGGACATAGAGGATCTGGAGCTTTTGCGGGAGCGCACGCTGAACAGCTGGGCAGACCTTGCAACAGGAACCACGGCGGCAAAGTATAAGAGCGCTGCAGAAAAGGTCACAGGGGTGCTCTATGCGGACGTTGACCAGCTGCATCCGAGGGGGCAGGGGAGTGTGGATATCATAATCACATCAACGGCGGGGGAGGCCAGTGAGGAACTGCTCAGCCAGGTGGAGGAAGCTGTGCAGGAGATCAAGGGCGAGTATGACAATCTGCTCATCAAATCGGCCGAAACGGTACATCAGGATGTCAGCGTCACGGTGGAGCTGCCAGAGCTGATCAGTGGGGAGGGCGTTTCTGAGAAGGCCCGCTATGCGGTAGAAAATTACTTTAAGGTAAGTACTTCACGGAAACTAAATGAGCTCGTTCTGCTTGATTTATATATAGCCATAAAACAAGAAATCCCTGTGCTGAAAAATATCAAGATAGTAGAGCCTGCTATGGACATAAAAATGCCAAAAGGAAACGTGATACTGCTGGGAGAGCTTAGTGTAACGGTAACGTGGGAGGAACGCGATGTTTGACAAATTTGATGAGTACATGCAGTATCTCCTTCCATCAGCGTTTAAAAGGCAGAAAAAGCAAAACCAGCTGCTGATATACTGCAGGGTGATCGGCAGACTATACGACAGCCTTCTGCAGTCGATCCTGCGGCTTCGGGAAGAGACGATACTTGCCACATGCAGCCCGGAAATGCTCGAAATTTTTGGCAACGACTACGACATGCCACGGATACAGGGTGAGACAAGTGACATGTACCGCAGGCGGCTGCAAATGAAAGCGTTAGTGGCGGAAGCGGCAGGCACGCAGAAAGGGATACTGTACGCCCTGGCATCTGTTGGATATGACAACTGTACAATAACCCCGTTCTACCTTACAGATCCGGAGCGATGGTCAGAGATCCGGATAAATATTTTTACGACATCCATTGATGAGGATAATCCAATTGCTTTTAAATGTGTCGTGGTGGAGGTTATGAAGGTAAAAAGGGCGAGTACTTTACCACACTGGCGGCTTTACTATCCGATTAAAATCTGGCATACAGATATAAATAGAATGCAGATGACAGTACGATTCATTCTTTATATACAGTTTTGGGGGGATTGTATATACAATAGTCAGATCCACTATGACGATGCAATGCAATATGATGCCAGAAGGAACTATAGAACAAATACGCATCTGACAAATAGGATGCATGTATATACAAAGCAGAATATTGAGTGTATAGATGTTTGCATTGGAGTAAAAATCCAAAATAAAGAATACGCAATTGCAACTGTACGTAATTGCTGCAGCATAAGTTTTTGGGAATGTGCGCTATACAACGGCGTATGGCGCTACGATTATGCCCTGAGTTATGATACCAAAAGACGGTACAGGATGCGCATAGCGTTGTCAGCCGGGTTTGATGCACATACGATACAGACCATAGAGCATAAACGTCTTGCGCTGCATATAAAGTTTCCGGACAGGGAGGATGTATATGCTGGATGTGTATGCAGATGCAGGGTAAAGGAGCATGAGACCAGAAATAAAAGCAGCATGCGGATATATGTGGCAATCACTGTCCCACGTGAAAAAATTGATAATGTTTACATCGAGACATGCAGGAACGTAGCATATTTTGATGGCACACTGCGATACGATGGTACAGCAAAATACGATGCGCTGTACAAGAAGGAAGAGGTGGATTAAATGAGCGGAACAAATAAAAATGTGGTAATTACAAAGAATGCCCGCATGAAACTTGTAAAGGCCAGGGCCGGAGCGATCACGCTGCCGAAAGTCGTGGGTATGGCTTTTGGCAATGGCGGGGTGGATGCGGATGGGACAGTCATAGAGCCGCCAGATACTCAGACGGCCCTGGCCAATGAGTTGTATAGAAAGCCTATCGATGAGTACAGCTTCCCGGAAGATTGTATATGCCGGTACGAATGTACCCTGCTGGAAAATGAACTTGTAGGTGAAGAGATAAGCGAGATCGGACTGTACGACGAAGACGGCGATATCGTCTGCATTAAGAACTTTACACGCAAAGGTAAAGACGATGATGTTCAGCAGACATATGTTCTCGACGATATTTTTTAATCAGGAGGTGAAAGCGGTATGAAAAAGTATACACCTGAAAATCCCACGTTTTCAAAAGAAATTGATCTCGTAGAGCGGGCAGACTTAGTAAATTCTCAAAATCATAATACGGCTATTAAGCAACTGATCGGAAATGAAGTGGCACTGAAAAATCAGCTTGACAGCTGTATTGGTAACATGGAAGGCGACAAGCCCCAGTTTGTCAATGGAATCCAGTCGGACAATGTGGTGGGCGCGGTTAACGAGGTTTTTCAGCTTGGCAGTGAGAAAAAAGCGCAGCTTGCAGAAAATCTCACTGCCATGGGAATAATATCATCGGCAGACGAAACATGGGAGCAGCTACTGGACAAGGTGTTGGATATGACAGACACGTCCGGGGATACTGTCACAGCGCCCGTACTGCTGACAGGGTATACAGCACATGATGCGGCCAGGGAACAGATAACCGGAGAGATGCCAGAGCTGGCAGGTGTGACAGTTGAGGCAACTACTACTACGCAGGATAGCGAGTATACATACCTTGGACTACCGGATGGGCATTACAGTGAGGACAGCAAAGTTAGGACGAAAAATAGCAATTT
>CAMWXA010000013.1 GCA_947178035.1 uncultured Lachnospiraceae bacterium
TTTTTGCGTTATCAGCATTTGGAGGAACCGTCGGGCAGAAATTTGATCTGCGAGGAGCAGCTTCACATTGTACGGCGTATGCTGCGCTACCGCGGCGCTTCCGATGCAGAGCAGACTGCGGCGCGGTATGGATGGCGGTTGTCTGATGCAGATGCGGTTTTGGACAAACTATGCCAGCGCGGGGAGGTCATGAAACAGGATGACTTGTATTACCACGCAAAATTGTACCAGCGTGCCAGAATCCAGACCGTCAAAAACAGGCGCGAGGAGATACAGACCTGCCCCGCGGAAGCGTACGCGGCACTGATGCTTTCCCATATGGAGTCAGGCGCACCATCGGATGAATGTCTGCGAAGGCTTTTAAAACGCTATGCGGGCATGACCCTTCCGGCATCCTATTGGGAAGGAATCCTGCTTCCCAGATGGGTGAACAATTACCGCGGGGACAAGCTGGATGCATATCTTGCAGAGGGCGAATTGTTCTGGCATATGGAGGGCAAAGGCGGACTGTGCTTTGATTTTCAGGAAGATATTGACTGGGATGCGGATTTGGATAATCAGGAAAACGCAATTACGGAAAATAATCTCTCAGAAAAAGAAGCACTGTTATACCGCACACTGCGAAAGCGCGGCGCAAGCTTTATGCATTCCCTGAACGGAGTGACCGGCAGTGAGCCGCCGTATGACACCCTGATGTCGCTGCTGGAAAAGGGGATGGTCTGTGCGGACAGCTTTGTCCCGGTGCGGCAGTGGCTCGAACAGGAAAAAACAAGAAAAGTGGCAGCAAAGCAGCGGGTCGCCATGCGGGTGAAGGCATTGCGCGCCGGAAGATGGGACGTGGTAAGACCACGAAAAGGACAATCGGGAGAACAGCTCATTGCGTCAAGGCTGGAAAAAGGCTTTGACCGCTGTCTGATATTGTGCAGGGAGACCGCCGCAGCATGTGGGATTTCTTGGCAGGATGCGCTGTCCGTGCTGCGGATATGGGAGTACACAGGACAGGCGCGGCGCGGATATTTTGTGGAAGGGCTGTCCGGCGCACAGTTTATCCGGGGAAAGGATTATGCGTCTGTCACGAAAATACTCGCTCAGCAGCAGTCCAGGAAAAAACTGGTCTGGGTGAACGCCGCAGATCCGGCACAGTGCTGGGGAAAGGTATTGTCCCATAAGGATGGAAGGAGCTTTATGAATATTCCGGGAAATGCAGTTGCATGCTATGGCGGTATGCCAGTGGCAGTCGTGGAGCGTCAGGGAAATATCCTGCGTTTGCTGGGGGAGGAACTGTTGGCGGAAAAGCTGTTGGAGGAGTGTCTGCAGACATTTGCACAGGAGTACAAAAAGGGAAGAATATATCCGGGACTCAAACGGATAGTCGTCAAAATATATCCTGACTTTGCGGGCCAGGCACTGACGCGTGCCGGATTTTTCCGGGAAATGCAGGACTACGTTCTGTATCGCTAGAGCGTGTTTGAGAGGGTTTGGGAACTGTTAGTAGTACCTAAGTACCATTGTGATTCAAAATACTTTCATATATGCTTATCTGGTGCTATTTGAAATAGTGCGAATAAGCATATATGAGGTATTAAAATGAAAAAAAGAACAAAAGAGATTTTGGCAGGAGCGCTTGCACTGTGTATCCTGCTTAGTACGCCAGTATGCGTAGAAGCAGTGGCGGCTGTTGGGCGATTGTCAATGGACAGGGAGTGGAAGGCAGTATTTCAAAAGAAACTGCCACCAGAAGACAGTCCGGAAACCAATCCATATGACATGATAAAAGCGTTATCTGAAGAGCTGTCAGAAGAAGTATCAGAAGAAATCACAGAGAGTTCCTCAGCAGTGTCATCGGAAGAACTATCAGAAGAAGAAACAGAAAGCTGCTCAGAAGAGCTGTCAGAGGAAGTATCGGAAGAACAAACAGAAGGCTGCTCAGAAGCGCTGTCGGAGAAAGTATCAGAAGAACAAACAGAAAATTCCTCAGAAGTGTTATCGGAAGAAACACCAGAGGACAGATCAGAAAGCTTATCAGAAGAGTCAGAAGAAACATTAGAGACATCTCCAGAATCTATTCTTGAAGAATTCGCAGAAATAGAAACGTATCTTAATCATAATCCCGATAATGATCCTGTTGACAAAGAAGAATGGGTAGAGATACCTGTCAGCTATTTTTTCCCTGAAATATCAGATGACGGGGAGCTGGATTACAGAACGTATATCGATAACGGTGACGAAATACTGATAAAAGTGCCAAAATCAGAGGCAGAACAAACCGGTGTGAAAAGTATTAAAGTAAAGAATTGTGCCTTGGAGGACAGCGATTTCTATATCGAGCTGACCAGGGATGGACAAATACAGCAGTACTCATATCAGGAGTGGCTGGACTACCTGAAAAGCTGCAGCGGTTGGGTCAATGACAAGGTTGAGGTCCGTCTGAGTGACACAGGGAAGAACTATTTCCAGGGAATCAAGATGGAAGAGCAAAACAGGTCAGACGGAAAGAAAAACTATAAATTCTGGGCAGAAAATCCAGATAGAAATGTGAGCACAAAAGGCGTGGAGAACGGCACAAGGTCGTATACATTAGGGATTGACACAGATGCACCGGTGTTGAAGGATATTTGTACAGACAGCGTGTGTTATGAGCCGACAAAGACTGATACAGAGCAATATTTTGCAGAGGATTTCATTCTGAAAGGATCTTTTTGTGATGAGGACAGCGGCGTGCGCAGAATTGAGTACACAACAGATCTGAGAGCGGAAAAAAACGCCGTGTGGACGGAAGCAGAGATAATACGACCATCCATAGTAGCGCAGGAAACCAGGAGTACCGAGGTTGATTTTCAGATAACACTTGCGGACGGATGCTATCCAGCCATTGCAGTCAGAGCCTATGACGAGGCAGGAAATGCCAGTGAGATAAAGCAGTTTGTCAACGATGCGGGGGAGCCAATACAGGTTATTGTGGACCGCACGGCGCCGGTGCTGACATTCAATACGACTGCGGATGGTCAACCCTACAGCGGTGAAAAGGATCACTGGACCAACAAGGACGTACAAATCCAAATTGCGCCAGACAAAAAAAGCAGCTCTTATGCCGGCCTCTATCAGTGTGAATACACCTACAAAAGAATCGGAGAAAATATGACAGATGTGCCAGAAAACTGGACAGAGCTTCCTGTTCAGGATAAGTCCCTGGCAGTGCTTGATATCACGGAAGACAAAAACGGCTATTTTCTTTTCCGCGCGGTTTCCAAGTCGGGGGTAGAGACAAAGGAGTATGGAAAACAGCGGATTCTCATACAGCATCAGGGAGCGGAGCCAAAACCGCTGATTGTAAGCGGTGCGGATGAGACAAAGTGCAGGGACGGATGGTACAACAAACAGTCGGGCGCGCCGGTAATCCACTTTGAATATCCCGAATATGATACCGGCACCAAGTCGAAAGAATATGACGCGCCGATTACCATACACTATACACTGACGAGATCCGATTCCGCACCGGAAGTGCCAGAACCAGCAGCACCGGATGAAGCAGACCGCCATCAGACGGCAGAAAGTGACGAAAAAAGTGCAGTAATCGGTGTTATGAGCAGTGAGGATATGACAATCTGCGCGGACGGCAGTAAAGAATTTGTGCTGACGAAGGACGATTTGAATCAGTACAGAATTGAGTTTGGTTATGATGATGGCACCAAAGACGTTCAGGATGGATTTTATACCCTGGAATACTGGATAACAGACAAGGCAGGAAATGTGTCCAAAACACAGCGATACAGCTATAAGATTGACTGTCATGAGCCGACAGACTTGTCGATGGAGTTGGACGGAAGTGCGTTTCTGGTGGGGAAGGAGTCCGTGATTACTTACGATAGATTTTATCAGGACACAATATCGGGCAGCGCATACGCACAGTACGGCATCAGTGGAAAAGGGTCTCTGACAATCAGCAAAGTGAAAAAGATTGGCGAGTGGAACGATATGGGAAGCGGAAGCTTTGAGAACGCGGACAATTTCAGCATTGAGCCGAATACGAGGTGCTTTCTGTACATCAGGGCAGAGGATGCAGCCGGAAATACTGCGGAGGGCTGGACAAGTGGTATCGCGGTGGATAACATGGCTCCCAATGAAGCGGGCAGTGGGAATGACAGGGAACTGATAATTGAGCCAAGAGGCGCCAATGAGCATGGATTTTTTCATGATGACATTTTAATCGATATCAGCATCAAAGATGCCCCGGAGGATGATAACTGCGCTGCACTGAAAACAATAACTGGTTCTGTCGGAAGAGACGGGATGGACACGATTGCGGACAAAGAATTTTTTACATTTACAAAGGAATCGCCGACAGAGGATGAAATTGTCGCAGCATCCAGTTTCCAGGGTACGCAGTTAATTGATGCAAGGGCAAACGAAAGCAACGAAGCCTACATTGAAGTCACCGCCACAGACCGGTCAGGTAACACAAAGATATCGACACAGCTGTTAAAAATCGATGTCACAAAACCGGAGATTGATATCCGATTTGACAACAATGAGGCAGAAAATGGAAATTATTATAATCAAAAAAGAACAGCGACAATCCATGTGCATGAGCGAAACTTTGATCCTGACGGTGTCAGTGTGTCGGCCACAAGGGATGGACAGCCGTTTGAGACTTCGCTGTCTGCATGGATGAGTGATGGGAGCGACCACTATGCCACACTCACTTTTGCGGAGGATGGTGAGTACAGTATCAGAGCATACTGTGTCGATTTGGCGGACAATATCTCCGATGAGGTGCTGTCGGAAACCTTTATTATCGACTGTACTGCGCCTGAAGTGACAATTGCCTTGGCCGCAGGGCAGGACGCGCAGAATGCAGGGCAGGATTTTTTTAACACAGGTGTTACTGCAGTGATTACCGTGACGGAGCGCAATTTCCGCGCGGAGGATTTTGCTGCCAATATGACACCCGTGTCAGAAAAAGGCACATGGAGCCATGAGGGAGACATACACACGCTGCGTATTCTGTTTGCCGATGACAATGCATATTACATTGACTGCGCCTATACCGATATGGCTGGAAATCCTTCCAACAGCGTGGAAAAGGAGTTTGTTATCGATACCATTGCACCCGCGGTTGTCATTGAGGGTGTCGGGAATAATTCTGCAAACAGTGGTGAGATTCTTCCCGTGATATCAGTGTCTGACCTCAATATAGAACAATCAAAAATATCGGTATCAGTGACTACAGGCATCGGTGGTGTGGTGGAGAATGCTGTTGCGACAGAGTTTGTCAGTGACAACGCCGGCAGCAAATACCGTATGACGCTGCCCGATATGACAAAAAAGCCAGATAACATTTATTATCTTACGGCAGCGGCCTGTGACAAGGCAGGAAATGAAGCAAAGTGCACTTATCGATTTTCCCTGAACAGGAATGGGTCCGTGTATGACTTGACTGCACTCATGCAGTTGATGGAAAAACAATATAACACATATGACGGGCTGTGCGATATTCCGGTCTTAGAGATGAATGTCGATACAGTTGAGGAATTTGAGCTCTATGTATCACGAAACGGCGCAATTGGATTTGAGGCAGAATATACGAGGGAAGTGAGCGGCTCGGCAGACACGGGATATACTTATATGTATCAGATCAAAAAAGAGAATTTTGCCGAGGAAGGAATTTACCGACTAAGCCTGTATTCCAGAGACCGCGCGGGAAATGAGGTAAACAATGTGTCCAATATCCAGGGAAAAGAGATTTCGTTTGTGATTGATAACACAGCTCCGAAAGTACTGATTGACGGAGTCCGGCCTGGTATGGTGTATGACGTCGAAGAACAGGAAGTGCATGTCTCCATAACAGACAACTTTAAGCTTGCAGAGGCGGAGCTGACATTGGTGAATCGGGCAAATGAGGTACTAAAGACTTGGGATTACATGGAGCTTGCGGGGGAAGGTGGAGAACTTACAATCACGATTCCACAGTGCAGCGAAGCCATGTCACTTCAATACCGGGCAGAAGATGCCGCCGGAAACGAAATACGGACTGCGCTTACGGACTTTCTTGTCACCACGGACAAACTTGTGCAGTTCGTCAACAAACCGTCAAAAACGCTCACCGGACACTTGATGATCGCCATAACAGGAGGTGCGGGCGCAATTGGGCTGTCCGCTGCCGCTACGTCGGGAATCCGGAAGCGAAAAAAAAGAGTTACAGTTCAGCCCAGGACTTCGAACTGCGCTGCGAAGTCCGTGAGAAAGCGTGGAGATTGAGATGCATCAGGCCACGGTACTGTGTGAATTGTAACGATGCTTGTAACAGGAAGCCGAAGGCCTGAACTTGTAATTGAAGTGAAGATTGTTTCGTGCTATAATGTAGGCGTATTAAAAAGAATCATCTCTGGATTTGACTTGTAGAATATAAGATGTGCAATAAAATACAGAGCTATTTAGGATAAGCCTGAGGAAAAGAACATGGAACAGATTGGGAAAAAATATGTGACAACATGGGGAAACGCAATTTCGATCGCGGACAGGAAACCGGAGAACTATGCGAAGGATCTGACTCTGCGCTACCCCATCCGTCCAATGTTTGACGGAGATAGATTGAAGATAACGCTGGACAATTTCTGCGGTACGGAGCCAGTCACGATAAGCTGCGTCTATGTGGCGGACAGCGCGGACGCAGGGCGTGAAATTGTGGGGACAACCAATACGCCCGTTACGTTTGACAACGGCAGCAGGAGTGTTACGATACCGGGTGGAGAGGCGGCGGTCAGCGATGCCGTCTGCTTTCCAGTCAGACGGGGAAATGACATTAGTGTCAGTTTGTATCTCAAAGAATTCACACAGATGCGATCGGCAGTGCTGATTACCGGACCTTTGTCAAAGGGGTATTATGCGGTGGGTGACCATTCGCAGAGCGGCAGACTTCCGCTGGATCTCACGAGAAACACAAACTGGTTCTATTTTTTGAGTAATGTGGAGATAGAGACACAGGACACAAACAGGGCAGTCATCTGCTACGGTGACAGCATTACTTCGCAGGCGTGGCCCGACTATCTGACGCTGCGGTTATTTCAGGAAAAGATTGCGCATACTGCTATTGTGCGGCGAGCGGCGAGCGGGACGAGAATACTGCGGCAGTATGACAATATCACTTATGATTCTTACGGATTAAAAGGTTCTGTCCGCTTTCCGCGCGAGGCAAAGGTGAGTGGTGCAGATACCATTATTATCCAGCATGGCATCAACGACATTATTCATCCAGTGGGCGTGGAGGTCAACCCGTTTCGCCCATGGAGTGACTTGCCGACGGCTGATGAGCTGATCCAGGGACTGCGGCAGTATATCCGTCAGGCAAAAGAATATGGACTTGACGTGTATATGGGAACACTGCTTCCAATTTATGGATGGCGCACTTATGAGCCGTTTCGCGACGAGATTCGATGTGCAGTCAATGATTGGATTCGCCAGACACCGGAGATTGAAGGGTGTATCGATTTTGACAAGGCTCTGCGCGACGATGTCAATCCGGCGGCTTTTGCGCAGGCTTATGACAGCGGCGACCATCTGCATCCGTCGGAGAGGGCGTATGAGCGGATGGCCGCGGAAGTACCTGAAATTCTGTTGAGACATAAGGAGAAATAAAAATGCCCACATTACTATTTATCAATGCGTGCGTACGCGGCAAGGATTCAAGGACGCTGGCGCTTGCAGAGCATCTGCTTGAATGCATCAGGGAAGCAAACAGCAGGGATATGGCATTTCACATCGAAGAGATCAGACTTTCCACAGAGAATCTGCTTCCGCTGAATTACGAGAGGCTCCAGCGGCGGGATGAGCTGTTGGCAGCGGGCCAGCTGCATGACACGATGTTTGATTATGCCAATGCTGTTGCGCAGGCGGATATGCTCGTGATTGCAGCGCCTTACTGGGATATGTCATTCCCCTCTTCCCTAAAGATATTTTTTGAGGCTGCAAGCGTGGACGGGATAACATATACATACGCCGAGGACGGCACACCGATCGGACTCTGTGCTTCTGAGGACATGTATTATGTCACGACGAGCGGCGGCTATATTGGTGACTGTAATTTCGGCTTTGAGTATATCAATGCCCTATGCAGGCTCTACGGTGTGCAGAACACACATTTTGTCAGCGCACAGGGACTGGATCTCGACGGCGCTGACATCCAGGCAATTATGGAGGAAGCCTGCAATGGGGAAATATTGAATTTTTCATGATGGCGGAGGTGTGTCTGTGGAGGAAGCGGCAATAAGAGTGGGTGGGAAAAGAGACAGTGAGATAAAAGCGAAAGAAATACTGGCGCAGAAAATATGGGGCTTGTCGCGGGACCGGCTTCTGGTGAATCTGCGCTTTCTGGACGTGGCGCTGTCTAGTCTGGGATTTCAGGCAAGAACAGGCATTGACCATGTCTTTTGTGATGTCAATGCGCCCCAAAAAGCTGTCATCTGTTATGACCCGGTGTTTGTCATCCGTCTTTACAAGAAAAATCCGGCCAATGTGACAAGACTGCACTTACACATTCTGCTGCACTGCATTTTCAGCCACTCCTACAAGTATGACAGGGTGGAGCAGGATCTTTGGGATGTGGCGGTGGATATGGCGGTGGAGAATGTGGTGCTGAACCTGAATCTTCCTGGTCTTGAGACGACTGGCGATGCAAAGCGCAGTGAGGTACTGGCGGCATGGAAAGAGCAGGCGGGCGCTCTGACTGCGGACAGGATATACAGAAAGCTTCGGGAAGACAGGCTGGGTGTCAGCGAGCTTCTGGAGCTTGGAAACCTGTTTCAGCGGGATGTGCATGAGGGCTGGGGGCCAGCTGAGACCCTGGAGATTACCGAGGCGCAGTGGAAGAAAATCAGTGAGCGGATTAAGGCCGAGTTAAAGTCCTTTTCGGAAGACAAGTCCGATGATCAGAGTATCCTGCAGAATCTCGAGGAGGCGACAAAGGAGCATTACGACTATGGTGATTTTCTGAGAAAGTTCAGCGTGTCGGGAGAGGATATCCAGATCAATGATGATGAGTTTGATTATGTATATTATACGTATGGATTATCCCTGTATGGCAATCTTCCGCTGGTGGAGCCATTGGAGTATAAGGACGTCAACAAGATCAAGGAGTTTGTGGTGGCGATTGACACATCAGGTTCCTGCCGCGGTGAGACGGTTCAGGCGTTTTTGAACAAGACATACAGTATTCTCAAAAGCAGTGAAAATTTTTTTCGAAAGGTGAATATCCATATTATACAGTGTGACTCGGAGGTGCGTCGGGACACGAAGATTACAAATGACGACGAGTTTGAGGCGTTTATGCGGGAGGGGCAGCTGGAGGGCTTTGGCTCGACAGATTTCAGACCCGTTTTTGCATATGTGGACAAGGCGATTGAGCGCGGAGAATTTGAAAATCTGAAGGGACTGATCTATTTTACGGATGGTTATGGCGTGTTTCCGGAACACAAGCCATCCTACAATTATGATACCGCGTTCGTGTTTCTGGAGGATGATTATGAGAAGCCGCCCACACCGCCATGGGCAATTAAGCTGGTTTTACCTGTGGAAGATTTGGAGAGTGTGAAAGAGGGAGGTCTGATTTCGTGAATATTAAGCAGGCAAAGGAGCATATCAAAAATTCTGTAAAATTGTATCTGAAAAAAGATGCGTACGGTGAGTACCGCATCCCGGTAGTACGCCAGAGACCGATATTTTTACTGGGTTCCCCAGGGATTGGCAAGACTGCCATCATGGAGCAGATCGCGCAGGAGCTGGGCATCGCGCTGGTGAGCTACTCCATGACACACCACACCAGGCAGTCGGCGCTGGGACTTCCTTTTATCACGCACAAGAACTATAAAGGGCTGGAATTTGACATTTCCGAGTATACGATGAGTGAGATTATCGCATCAATCTATGAAGTGATGGAGCAGTCTGGAATCGAGGAGGGGATCTTATTTCTCGATGAGATTAACTGCGTGTCGGAGACGCTCGCACCTTCCATGCTGCAGTTTTTGCAGTATAAAGTATTTGGACGCCATAAGGTGCCTGACGGATGGGTTATCGTCACAGCCGGAAATCCGCCAGAGTACAACAAATCGGTTCGGGAGTTTGACGTGGTGACCATGGACAGGATGAAGCTTGTGGAGGTGGAAGCGGATTATACGACATGGAAGGAATATGCACTGAAACAGGGAATTCACAATGCTGTGACGACCTATCTTGACATGAAAAAGAATGACTTTTACCGTGTGGAGACCAATGTCGGCGGCAAATCTTACGTGACGGCGAGAGGCTGGGAGGATTTGTCTGCGATGATGCTTCTGTGCGAGGAGGAAGGATTTGTTGTGGATGAGACGCTTGTCGCACAGTATCTCCACAACGAGAAAATTGTGAAAGAGTTTACGGCGTACTATGAGCTGTACAACAAATACAAGAAGGATTACAAAGTCGAGGAAATTCTTGAAGGCACTAACTCTGCACAGGTCGTGGAGCGGGCGCGGATTGCGAAGTTTGACGAGCGTTTGTCGCTGCTTGGGATGCTGCTTGACAAGCTTGAGAGCGAGATGAAGGAGAACCTCGAGAAAGCTGATTACCTGACAGACCTGATGAAGCTGTTGAAAATCATAAGAACTTTGTATGAAAAGGATGCAGAAAAAGGCAAAGAGACAGAGGATGTTGTGCGCATACAGACGCAGATTGCAGACCAGATAAAGAACCGGGAAAATCTGCTGGCATCCATGGCAAATGCAGGAACGCTCTCGAATGAGGGCAAGCGAAAACACAGGGCTGTCATAAGATTTCTCGGGACGGCAGAAAAGAAGCTGCGAATGGAGTGTGCGGATGCCGCAGCCGCATTTGCCATGCTAAAGGCTGATTTTGATGCGGAAGTGGGAAAAATGAAGGAGGAGAACGCCAGAATACAGGCAAGACTCCACAACCTCTTTGCCTTTAGTGAAGTGGCCTTCATGGATGGGAATGAGGTGCTGGTTCTTGTGACAGAGCTGACAGTAAATGCCTACAGTGCGCGATTTATCGGACTGTACGGAAGCGCAGATTACCAGAGGCACAATGAAGATTTGATGCTGCACGAGAGGCAGGATGATATTCTCAAGGAGATTGAGGCACTGGAGCTGTAAAGATCTGTGCGAATGGTGTTTGTAATAAAATGATAGCAGCAACCCGGAGGGGATTATGGAACAGGAAAAGATGATAGAAAATATCGGCGGCGGGCAGTTTGTATATGTGCCCGGCAAAAAAGGCATCTGCATCAAGAGGTACCGCGGTACCGGGGAAAAGATCGTGATTCCGTCAGAGATTGACGGTAAGCCGGTCATAGCGATAGAGCGAAAAGCTTTTCTGAGCTGCAAGACCATCAGAGAGATTGTGCTTTCGGACACAATCGAGGAAATTGGCGACTGGGCTTTTGCCCATGCTGAGAAGCTGAGGACGATTGTGATACCACATCACACATTGAGCCGTGGGAAGGAACTCTTTCTAGGATGCAAACGGCTGCGGGAGATTATCCTTGCTGGAACAGACGAGGAGAAGGCGCTTCGCGCATCGCAGGGACTTGGACGGATGCTTGCCCTGGCTGTCACAATTCTCCATGATTATTTCCTGTTCGACCCAGTGGAAACAGGCTCAGATGCGTGGGTAAGGCGCTGGGATGAGGCACTGGTGGGATTGATTGGCCTGGATGATCTGGATGGATTTGAGGAGCTGTGGACCTGTGGAGAGGAGGACTATGAGGGAAAGGATTATGACATCAAATCCTACCCGGTGGAAAAACGAAAAATGAAGCTTCGTGTGGTGTATTTCAGGCTGCTCTATCCATACAAGATATCAGATACTGTCAGGACTGCATTGAAAGAATATCTGGCCCAGCATACAAAGGGAACAGACACGCCAGAGGCATGGGAACTGATCACAGAGGAACACCAGAATGATCTCAGGTATTATCATGTGTTTGCCGGGGCAGGCTGTATCACGGAGGACAATTTTGACAGTCTGCTGGAAGATGTGAAGGATGGAAGTGCCGAAATTAAAGCGTATCTGCTTCGCTATAAAGAGGAGCATTTCAACGCGAAGGATGCGTTTGCGTCATTTGACTTGGACTGGTAAAGTCTTTGTCTAAAAAAGCGCTGCCGTTTGGCAGCGCTTTTTTAGATGTCTATTTGTAAAGTTCCATCAGATAGTCAATGACTGCCTCTCTGATTTCACCCTGCGCAAGGTAGCCTTCACCGTTGCTCTCGCGCATGTCTGCCACATACGTTTCCCCGTAGTCCTCTGTCATTTCAGCTATTAGAGCATTCATATCAATGGTTAGCGCAGCATCTTCATAGATTGCCTGGTAGACCATAGCTTCCTTGGCTGTTTCCTTTGCGCGCTCCCGCAAATTCTTCTCGTAGGATAATTCATCAGTGACATCGCCGCCGATCATATCCCATACATTTTCATATATCGTTATTCCTATGGCAGCATAGTACTGCAGCATGTACTCATCATTGTATTTTGTGACAGCCCGAAGAGCCTTGAGATAGGCAGAAGGATACGATTTGACTGTCGAGTTTTCAATGATGTAGCTGGTCAGATAATCCTCCAGGTGCTGCTCATAAAACTGGTTTTCCACATATGCGCGGTATTCTTCCACAGTGGACAAACCTTCCTCTGAAAAGTATGCTGTAACATAATCGTTCGTAAGTTCTGGTGTGACAGTGATGCTGTTGACGGTGACTGCAAAGCTTGCATCTTTTCCTGCGAGTTCCTCGTTGGTGTAGGTATCGGGAAAGGTGACTTCCACAGTGACGTTCTCACCGGGTTTATGACCGATCAGCTGCTGCTCGAAGTCATCCACAAACGAACCAGAACCGATTGTCAGAGTATAACCTGCGCCGCCGCTGCTTCCGCCCTCAAATTCGACACCGTCGACTGAGCCCACGAAATCAATGTTTACGACATCGCCGTCCTGGATTTCAAGGGTCTCGTCAGTGCTTTGTTCTTTGTGAGACGCAAGCGTGGAAGTGATGCTTTCTTCGACCTCCTCGTCGGTCGCAGCAACTTCGTCCGCAGGGATAGGGATATTGGCATAATCAACCAGGGTGATCAGATCCTTTACATTGGCGCCCTCAATCTTACCATCTGTGGTTAGGCCTGCGCTGAAATTCGAATCTGAAGTCGTGCGCATCGCTGCCAGATAGATGTTTTGGCCGGCAGAGACTGCGATGAGCACAACGAGTACTGCAGCAACAGCGGCGCCGACGATTTTTGTGGTGCGCCTATGCCGTCTCTCCTTGGCCACTTCCTTCCTGCGCTGCTCACGTTTTGCCTTGCTTTTACTTATGTCAGAAGCTTCACTTTTATTTTCTGCCGCATTTATGTTCTTGTTCTTAGCCATTTTGATAACCTGTCCTTTCTGAATGGATGCTCATATAATTCCCATGAAAAATGTTCCAGAACATTTTTCATGGGAAATGCTAAACCTCATAATAATGTAACACAAAACATCAAAAAAGAAAAGACTTTCGTGTGAATTCACACAAATATCACGCTCAGGGAATCACAAACCGCTTTGCGTTTATTCTTGACAACACCCAAATAAACAGACTATACTATAACATATAGATATAAAGGAAGGAGCGGTGCACAAATGAATGTAGATGACATTCCGGTACCGGCGATGGCGGCGATCAGAGTCAGTAAAGAAGGAAAATCGGCGCTTTTTGAGACAACAATCATTCAGACCACGGACAATAAATATATATATACTATGCCTGTCAGGGTAGATGACAAGCTGGTGAACTTTGAGGCGAAGGGACTGTTAAAGGAGCTAAAGATCGAGTTTGGACCGTTTGAATTTTACGAGTGGAGAAATGTGTCCATTATCCGGTTTGTCGAGGACGGAAAGAGCTATCTCAGAATCAGAACCACGACGCCCGGGATTAAAGCGATGGCATGGACAGAGAAGCCAATTACAACAATGAAGAAGAAAAAGGAAAATGTAATCAGCGAGCAGGCAATTGAGGTGATGAATGCTGCGCAGGCGGCACAGACACAGATGCAGGCAGAAGGAGAGGATTCGTGAAAAAGGCAGTGTGGACAGCAGTGGCGGCCGGTGTGCTGATGGCAGGCGGCCTGGGGATTCATCAGGGTGATCAGACAGCGCAGAACCCACAGGGATATGTGGAAAATGCCATTGATAATATTGGAACAGAAGCAGCCGAGGAGCTCAAGAAGGCGTTTGCTGATGAAGTCAGCGCGTTTTTTAAGAGCAATGATCTGTCGAAAACGCTTGGTGTTGACAGTGAGGGACAGGCCAGGATCGAGGAGTCAATTAAGACTTATATCAGCCATTACAGTATGGATGAGGAGAAACTCAGTGAGGCGAAGACTTCACTGGATACACTTCTCGAGAATGCGGAGGGACTTTCCGTGGAGGAGCTGCAGGATAAGATCGAGGGAATTTTTAAGGAATAATAAAAATTGGAAACCCGTATGCGATAGCATGCGGGTTATTTTTTGCATATTACCGGATGACATAACATAGAATATATGGTGAACATAACTAAAAACTTATGTAAATTTGCACAATTTGGAAAATAAAGATTGATTTATAAAAAAACATATGCTACTATTGAAAAAAAGCGGATAAACGTAGATAGGCGAGTGCTTACATTATTATTATTGCGTAAGTTATTCTCTAGATGTAAAGGCACGTGGGCGATCTGACTGTTTACATAATAATTCCAACTGTGTTGATTATGTTTCTGCGCCGGTATCTATAGAGGGAGAAGGGATCCGGGAATGAAACTGATCATAAATGCGCTTTGATTATCTCGGCGGCATATACTTATGCCAAAGGCACCTTGACAACATAACTGCTTATAATAGGATTATGGGTATATAGGACTTGGAAACTGCCCGGGGCGCAGCATTTTTAAATGCCTGCAGCCGAGCGGGAAATGTGTGGTAGTTTAAGAGAGGTAAACTTGCCACCGAAGGGGCGGATGAAAGTTGATATATAACATTGAAGAGGGTTGAAAGGGGACATGACATGTTAGTAGCGAAGAGAGAAGTATCTGAGAGAATTGATATTTTAAACAAGAAGCCAATGATCAGAAAGAACCAGGTTACAGGAGAGATGATTGCAGGATTTCTGAATCCTGTGACAGGGGCTTTCGAGGTAGCTATGGAAATCAACGACGAGAGAGATATTGATGAATTTCTCGAAGAGTATGATTTATCAGTCGTAATGATTTCAAAAATGTAAGGTTCATAAAACTAAATATTTAAAAGGTGTTAATCAAAGCGAAAGAGACGGGGGCAGATGGGACTGTCCCCGTTTTTATACATTTTTATCTGTATAAGGGGGAACGCTGATGAAAAGAAAAGATTTTTACATTCCGTCGAAGGACGGTGTGCACAGGCTCCATGTGGTGCTGTGGGAGCCGGAGATGGCAGTTAAAGCAGTCGTGCAGATTTCGCATGGCATGATAGAGATGATTGACCGCTATGAGGATTTTGCGCTGTTTTTGAATCAGCATGGTTATGCGGTGATCGGGAATGACCACTTAGGACATGGGCTGACTGCTGGAAATGATGCAGATCTGGGGTATTTCTGCCCGCGGAACATGAGTGCGACTGTCGTGGCAGACCTTCACAGGGTTACAAAATATGCGAAGAAACGATACAAAAACAAACCGTATTTCCTGCTGGGACACAGCATGGGCTCCTTTATGGCGCGGAGATATCTGATGACTTATGGCATGGAGCTCGATGGTGCCATTATCTGTGGTACAGGCAGCCAGAGCCCTCTGATACTGATCGCCGGTATGCTTGTGTCAAATGCAATGCGGTTCGTACTCAGCGACCGGTTTCGGTCGAGACTGCTCGAAAAGAGTGCATTTGGGGCTTATCAGAAACGTATTCCGAATCCGCGCACCAAGAGTGACTGGATGACAAGGGATACTGGGATTGTGGATTTTTGCAGGGGCAGTAAATATTGCACCTTCCTTTTTACAGTCAACGGATACAGAACACTATTTGATGTGCTTTCATTCATTCAGAAGAAGCAGAATGTGGACAGGATTCCCAAGGAACTTCCACTGTTCTTTATCGCAGGCGGGCAGGATCCGGTTGGCCATTATGGAAAGGATGTGCAGAAGGTCTCTGCTGGATATGAGAAAGCGGGTGTTGAGGATATCTCAATAAAAATATATGAGGAGGACAGGCATGAGGTATTAAACGAACTGGACAGGGATCAGGTGTATAAGGATGTTGTCTCGTGGCTGGATTCGAAGCTTTGATTGAAAAAGTGGAAGAGGAAAAGCTTCGCCGCACAGTCTGTTCCAGAATGGAGAACGAACGATGGGAAAGCAAAAATGGAGTGAAGACGAGAGATATATGAGAGAGGCGGTCAGACAGGCAAAGAAGGCATATGCGCTCGGGGAGGTGCCGATTGGCTGCGTGATTGTGTACGATGGTAAGATCATAGGCCGTGGTTACAACAGGCGCAATACGGACAAGAGTACACTTTCCCACGCGGAGCTGATCGCAATCAGAAAAGCAAGCAAGGTGATAGGAGATTGGCGGCTCGAGGAATGTACACTGTATGTGACCTTAGAACCCTGTCAGATGTGTTCTGGTGCCATTGTGCAGGCGCGGATTCCCAAGGTTGTGATGGCGTGTATGAATCCCAAGGCGGGGTGTGCGGGTTCTGTTTTAAATATTTTGGACATGCCAGCGTTCAATCATCAGGTGGAGACGGTGCGTGGGATTATGGAGGAGGAGTGCGCGCAGCTGCTCAAGACTTTTTTTAAGGAGCTGCGCATCAGAAATAAGGCTGAGAAAGCCCGCGGTTCAGACAGGACTTAGCATTTACTGGCAAAATGGATGACAGATTAAAAAACTTCTTTATTATACAGACAAATTATGGTACACTTTCAGTGGACAAACCAGATTTAGGAAAAAGTGGAGGATTTGTATGGACGAGATTGCAGTGCTTATTCCCTGTTATAATGAGAGCAAAACAATAGAAAAGGTAGTAAAGGACTTCAGACAAGCGCTTCCGGAGGCGGTAATCTATGTGTACGATAACAACTCGAAGGACGGGACAGACGAGATTGCGCGCCGCGCCGGTGCAGTGGTGCGCTATGAGTACCAACAGGGAAAGGGAAATGTGATTCGACGGATGTTCCGGGAGATTGATGCAAAGTGCTATATTATGACAGACGGTGATGATACGTATCCGGCAGACGAGGCGCGCAAGCTGTGCGCGGCGGTGCTTGAGAGAAATGCGGACATGGTTGTCGGGGACAGGCTTTCGTCCTCCTACTTTGAGGAGAATAAGCGTCCGTTTCACAATTTTGGAAATTCGCTCGTGCGCGGGGCGATCAACAGTATGTTTAAGAGCGATATCCGCGATATCATGACAGGTTACAGGGCGTTCAGCTATCAGTTTGTGAAGTCTTTTCCAGTGCTCTCCAAGGGATTTGAGATTGAGACGGAGATGAGCATCCATGCCATCGACAAAAATATGCGCGTGGAAAATGTCATTATCCAGTACAGGGACCGGCCGGAGGGGAGCGAGTCGAAGCTCAATACCTATTCTGATGGGATCAAGGTCATCATGACAATTGTGAAACTGTATAAAAATTATAAGCCAATGGGATTTTTTACCTGGATTGCAGTGGTGCTGATACTGCTCTCAACAGCTTTTCTGGTACCAGTGATGGGCGAGTATTTCGATACGGGCTTAGTGGAACGATTTCCGACGCTGATCGTATGCTGCTTTGTATACATGGCGGCAATGCAGTCTTTTTTTGCGGGACTGATGCTATCAACTATGAGACAGAAGAATATGCAGGATTATGAAATGGATTTGATTTTCCTGGACAGAGAGTACAAGGACAAACGAAAGGACAATTCATAGAATTATAAAAGCAGGATAAAATATGAAGATACCAATGAACTATATCGCTTTTGACATTGAGACGACAGGATTAAATCCCAAGTATGATAAAATTATAGAGATTGGGGCAGTTAGAGTCAGAGAGGGGAAACAGATGGATACTTTTTCTACATTTGTCAACCCGGCAAAGAGTCTCCCTGCAAGGATTGTTGAGCTTACAGGGATTTGCGACGCAGATGTTGCAGATGCACCATATATGGATGAGATATTTGAGGAATTTTTAGCGTTTGTGGGAGACGATGTGCTTTTGGGACACAATATCTTGTTTGACTATTCTTTTGTCAAGAAGGCTGCTGTGAACCAGAAGAAAAACTTTGAGAGAATGGGGATTGATACACTTCGGATTGCCAAACGATTTCTCAACGATCTGGAGAGCAGGCAACTGGGATTTCTGTGTGAACACTACCAGATTGAACTGGATGCGCACCGCGCACTCAACGATGCTGTCGCAGCGCATAAACTTTACCAGCTTTTCGTGCGCGAGTACGGCGGGCAGGACTGCGATGCATTTCAACCGAGACAGCTGATTTTTACTGTGAAAAAGGAAAATCCAGCTACTCCAAAGCAGCTGGAACTTTTGCAGAGGCTGATTGTGCAGTATCGACTGCAGCGTGACGGGATGGTGCTCTATCCGGTTGCAAATGTCACAGAAGAGTCCGTTGATTTGGAAAAAATTACGAAAAATGAGGCAAGCAGACTTATCGACAAGCTGCTCTCAAATTATCGACGATCGTATCCTTCATAAGGGAATTGATGGACTGTGCCTGTGTGATTAACTGTTCGATTTTCTCTGGGGTGCTCTGTTCCTGATAGAGTTTGGCGAGCAGGTAATAGCTTTTGCTGACATCTGTTCTGGTGGAAACAGCAAATTCGAGGACTTTGATGGCAAGATCATCCTCCAGGCTGTCATGCAGCAGCTCAGCAAGCTTTTGCAGGAGAGTTACCAGATTTGTGTAATGAAAATCGTAATCGCTTAATATATTGATATTAGCAGTTCCATATTTCAATTTGAGATCTGTGTTTGTGTAACCTGTAAGATTCACTATTTTTGACGAGGACAAGTCGTTTAGGTCATCCAGGTAACTCTTAAGCTCTTCAGTCATGATATCAGGTTTCATGGTAAGCAGTTCTTCCGGGATTGTGATGTAGTTTAGGTCGTCGAGCGGTTTTTTTCGAGTGAAGTTTGCCCGCTGCTCGCGGTCCCAGAATTCGCGGTCGATATCCTGCTCCTTGCGCTTGGCGTTGTGCAGAGCATAAGCAAAAAAAACACAAATGATAGGAAAGCTTGCAAAAATTAGAAAATTCATATATAATATCCTTTCGAAAAGGGGTGAACAGCCATGATGAATATGAACAATAAAAAAACTCAGCGAAAAATCGCTGCAATCATAGCAGTCATTCTCGTATTAGCTATGGTAGTACCGCTGGCTCTAAGTGTTTTGGGGGTGTAGTGCGTACTGCCAGTTTCATAATATATAATATATCATATTATTCGGAACAATGCAAAATAAACCGAATAAAAAATAGGAGTAGATGTGTATGAAAAAGATAAGGGGACGCATTGGTTTAGTGGTGCTGGCACTATTGCTGTCAGCTGTGTTTGCAGGTACATTGAAACTGGG
Source organism: uncultured Lachnospiraceae bacterium (assembly GCA_947178035.1). Lineage (GTDB taxonomy): Bacteria > Bacillota > Clostridia > Lachnospirales > Lachnospiraceae > COE1. Next base: position 19,594 of record CAMWXA010000013.1, read on the forward strand.
CGAGACTGCGGCTGCTTCGGCGGACGACGTGATTTTAGAGGGCGTATATATGGGAGAGATCAGTCTTGCCGGTATGACTGCAGATGAGGCGAAGGCTGCTGTCGGCGCGTATGTCGAGGAGCTGAAGTCAAAGAATATTACTTTTGGTGCAGTGGATGACCATTATGTGTCAGTCATGGCAGGTGATCTGGGGCTGCGATGGGTCAATGAGGCAGATATCGATGCTGCGGCCGCACTCGGAAAAAAGGGAAATATAGTAAAAAGGTATAAGGCGATACAGGATCTAAAGCAAGGGAACAAAGTCTACGATCTGAAGTTGTCGATTGACAGGGAATTGATCAGGTCAGTGCTCGAAGAGCAGTGTACAGAGTACGACGTTTCGCCAGTCAACAATACCATTACGAGAATCGATGGACAGTTTGTCATTGAGGCCGGTCAGGCCGGACAGCGGGTCAATGTTGAGGAGTCCTTGAATAAGACGTATGACTATATTACGAATGGATGGGATCACCAGGATGCCTCTATCGATCTTGCGATCGATGTGACAGAGCCGAAGGGAAGTGTGGAAGATCTTGAGAAAATGACAGATGTTCTAGGCACTTTTACAACGAGTTATTCTACCAGCAGTAACGCAAGGTGCAAAAATATAGAAAATGGCTGTAATCTGATTAACGGAACAATCTTGTATCCGGGAGACGAGTTTTCAACATATGACACGATCAAACCGTTCACGGAGGCAAACGGATATTATCCTGCAGGTTCTTATCTGAATGGAAAAGTGGTTGACAGCCTCGGCGGCGGAATCTGCCAGGTCTCCACTACATTATATAACACAGTTCTGTTAGCGGAGCTTGAAGTGACAGAGAGAAACAATCATTCCATGATTATTTCTTATGTGAAACCGTCGATGGACGCGGCAATTGCGGAATCAGCCGGCAAGGATTTTAGATTTGTCAACAATTATGATAATCCGATTTATATAGAAGGATATACAGAGGGAAAGCAGCTCACATTTACAATCTATGGTGCGGAGCAGAGAGATCCAGGGCATGTTGTTCGCTATGAGAGTGAGACACTTTCGACGACACATCCTGATCATGAGATTATTACGCCGACAACAAGCCAAGGGATAGGATATATCAGTGTGGAATCAGCACATATCGGATATACAGCGCAGCTTTGGAAGATTGTTGAGGAAAACGGTGTCGAGGTGAGCCGCGAAGTAATCAATAAGAGTTCCTATAAGGTATCTCCGCGGTCTGCAGTAGTGGGCGTCGCTACGGATAACCCGGCATATGCGGAACGTATGAATGCAGCGGTAGCGTCAGGCAGTATTGACACCTGCAAGGCGGAGGCGGCGGCAATCAAGGCAGAGATGGAAGCCGGTCCATCGCAGCCGGAACAAATGACAGACGAGGAGATCGCAGCGGCCCAGCAGGCAGCATTGGACGCATATTATCAGGCGCTTCAGCAGCAACAGCTGGAGCAGCAGATGCTGGAGCAACAGCAGCAGGCGGAGCAACAGCAGCAGCCGTAAAAATGTCGTGCTTTGGTGTGGTCGGCAGAGAATGTATTAAAAGGGGATTTGTGATGAATTGCGGGAAGTTGACAGAGAGCATCTATGAGCGCTCCGTGATCAAAGTAGTGAAAACAAATTCAACTGAAAACAGAAAATTTTATGATGGCGCAGGGCTGGGGGCAGACTGCGCCGTTTTGGCTGACAGCAGGACGCCACACAATGCAGACGAGACGTGCTCTGGAAGCATATCAGGTCAGGCGATGGCATCCGGCATGGATAAGAAGGTGATTGTGAGGGCATATCTGGCAGCTGTGAACCATGTCATTGCATGTTGTGCCAATAAAGCTGTGTCAGGCTTACAGTATGCGCATGCGAATATCACAGTGGCAATTCCTGAGAAAATGCGTGAGATTAAAGTGCGCAGCATGATTGAGGCAGTATCGGTTCAGGCGGAAGATACAGGAATTCCAATATTGACCTGCAATGTTGAAGTATTACCGGCAGTTGTTGAACCGGTTGTGACCTGTGTGGTCAACGCTGGGATGGAGAATAAGAGTGACAGCAATCCTGCGGTATTGAAAAAGAGGGCGCTTACCGGTGAGGATATCGTGATGACCAAATGGCTGGGGCTCGAGGGAACAGCAGTGATCGCACAGGGAAGTCTGGAAAAGCTCTGCAGGCGGTATCCGGCGGACATCGTGGAGGAAGCAGCAGATTTTTACCGCTATCTGTCAATCGTGCCGGAGGCTGCTACCGCCGTTAAGTCCGGCGCAAGTTATCTGCATGTGCTGCGCGAGGGTGGTGTGTTTGGAGGCCTTTGGGAGCTGGCAGCAGTGAACGGCGTTGGACTGGTCGTAGACTTAAAGCGCATACCTGTGCGGCAGGAGACGGTAGAGGTATGTGAGTTTTTTGATTTGAATCCTTATGAACTGATGGCGGGTGGAAGCCTGCTGATTGCGGCGCCAAACGGAGGTGAGCTGGTGCGTGTGCTTGATGCGTCAGGGGTGCCGGCGGCGGTGATCGGGCGCACAGCACCGGGGAATGACCGCATTATTCGTCACGGTGAGGAGTCGCGTTTTCTAGAGCCGGCAAACGGCGACCAACTGTATCGATATTATGCGCATGCACTTAGGAACTATTATACTGGCGGTTGAAAAGATTGAAAACAAATAATGCATCAATTTGACTCGTATTGATGCCGCAAACGTGATAAATAAAAAATGGAGGAAATTATCAATGAGAGAACAGATACTATCAATTATAGAAAAGAACAGCAGAATTGATCTGCACGAGCTGGCAGTGATATTGGGCATGGAGGAGACGGATGTCATCAATGAGATGGAGCAGATGGAGAAAGAGGGAATTATCTGCGGATACCACACCCTGATCGATTGGGAAAAAACTTCTGTGGAGAAAGTCAGCGCATTGATTGAGGTGCGCGTGACACCTCAGCGCGGAAAAGGATTTGACAGCATTGCGGAGCGCATTTACAAATATCCTGAGGTTCATGCTGTGTACTTGATTTCCGGCGGTTATGACCTGCTGGTAAGTCTGGAGGGAAAGACGCTCAAGGAAGTTTCTAACTTTGTGTCAGATAAGCTGTCGACACTCGATACAGTCATCAGCACTGCGACACATTTTATTCTGAAAAAGTACAAGGACCACGGCACGATTCTGGAGCGGAAAGAGTCTGACGAAAGGATACAGGTGACACCATGAGAAATCCATTATCAGAGACAATTGTGACAATCAAGCCCTCAGGCATCCGCAAATATTTTGATATTGTGAGTGAGATGAACGATCCGGATGTCATTTCTCTCGGTGTCGGCGAGCCGGATTTTGAGACGCCATGGCATATCAGGGACGAAGGGATTTATTCTCTCGAAAAAGGGCGTACATTTTACACAGCGAACGCCGGTTTGCTGGAGCTTCGCGAGGAGATAAACCGGTATCTGACCAGACGTTTTGAATTAAGCTATGATCCGAAGAACGGGATACTGGTGACAGTCGGCGGTTCAGAAGCGATTGACATCGCGCTGCGCGCTATGGTTGACCCCGGCGATGAAGTCATTATCCCTCAGCCAAGCTATGTCTCTTATGAACCCTGCGCAATCCTTGCTGGAGCCAAGCCTGTTATTATCGAATTGAAAAACGAAAACCAATTTCGACTGACGGCCGCAGAGCTTGAGGCGGCAGTCACAGACAAGACAAAAGTGTTGATTTTGCCATTCCCGAACAATCCAACCGGCGCGATCATGGAGCGCAAAGATTTGGAGGAGATTGCAAAGGTGATTGAAAAGCATGATCTTTTTGTGCTTTCCGATGAGATATATGCAGAGTTGTGCTACACAGACAAGCATGTTTCTATCGCGAATATCCCTGGTATGTGGGAGCGGACAGTCTTGATTAATGGGTTCTCAAAATCATATGCCATGACTGGGTGGAGACTTGGGTATGCATGCGGACCCAATCAAATTATTGAACAGATGTATAAGATTCATCAGTTTTGCATTATGTGTGCACCGACAACCTCGCAGTATGCGGCGATAGATGCGTTAAAGAACGGCGACGGCGACGTGCAGATGATGCGGGATTCCTATAATCAGAGGCGCCGCTATCTGGTCAATGCATTTAAGGAGATGGGGCTGGCGTGTTTTGAGCCGTTTGGAGCATTTTACATATTTCCTTGCGTGAAACAGTTTGGCATGACGAGCGATGAGTTCGCCTCAAAGCTTTTGCATGAGGAGAAGCTTGCGGTTGTGCCTGGAAACGCATTTGGAGACAGCGGAGAGGGATTTTTGCGCATTTCGTATGCATATTCCCTTGAAAATCTGAAAGTTGCAATCGGACGTCTGGGGCGCTTCGTTGAAAGGTTAAAGTGTGAAGAGATTTTCTAAGCGGCCAAAAGACGCCCGCTAAGAAAATCTAAGGCTTCACACCGAAGAACGCAGGGGCAGCGTTCTTCACGGATTGATTGTGCCGCTGATGCGGCATGGAAGGAAGTGTGAATCTATAACGTGATTTTTGGG
>CAMWXA010000014.1 GCA_947178035.1 uncultured Lachnospiraceae bacterium
ATTCAGAATACTAAGGGGAACCAATTTTGATATCAATGCAGTTGAGTTTGTTTTAGCCGGCGCTTTTTTAATAAAAGGTAATTATACTGAGGGATATAAAAAGCTGAAGGCAATAAGAGATTTTTATTTTGAAAAAGCAGAGAAATATAAGTCTAATGATATCTGGCTCTTTGGTACCAAAGCAGATTATATCGATAAATTAATAAAAATTCTGGAAAATAAATCTGAGAATTGGGAAAGTGCATTACAAAATGAAATTGCGGAGGCGGAAAGAATTACATTCAGAATGTTTGGGCTGAAGGTATAGCTGTAAAATAGCTGCAGAAGAGAAGGGCATCAGCGGAATCTGCTACATTAGAGATTATGACCTGATTGCATTCGACGCTGAGAGCGCAAGGACCTGTTGACACTATGCATCCGACGAGATGAGTATGATACATGGGAAACACAACTGTCACGGGATCTACAGGCAGGAAAACGGGAAAGAATCCGTTAACCGGAGGGTAATCCTGCTGAAAAAAGACGGCAGGTGGATTGTGACAGAAGTATTTGAAGGAATGAGGAAGCCTATATAGGGAAAACTGAGCGGGGCTATGCTCGGGGAATGAAAAAGGATTTTATTTCTTCCATTGGATAGTCCTGAAGTCAAAAGAGTGTATCAGATTATCTTTTCGATTCGTATGACTTATTATGCTCCAGATGGACAGGAAAGGGATTATGTATCTTTCGATTTTGAGACGGAACTGTATTCTCTTGATGACGAGATTATAGTAGAAGAGCTGGGAATGGATGCTATCATAGGAGCAGATATCGAATTGGAATGATGGGATGAGAACCAGTACCGCCTGCATCACAGCAAGAGAAGGCGGGATTGAGAACTGCTGCCAACTTCCTGCGAAATATTGATATTAAAATGGATTCTGACGGAGCGACTTCATATAAACTAGGGATAGGATTATATGTTCCTACCATTAAAAAATCTAAAAAAGAATTGGTTCAGGGAGTTATCGTATTTAAGAAAGGGTATTATGGAAATAGTAAAACTGAATAAGAAAGTACTACTCCACCAACATGCCGGCATTCACCATGAAAAATCGGGGGTAACAAAATGATAAATTACAATTTCATAAACAGTGAAGAGGAACTTTTGCATGTAATAAGAACAAGAACAACCACTTATGAAGACTATAAGTCAGTAGTAGAAAAAGTGCAAAATATCAATTACACAGATAGTAATGATAGAAGTTTTTTACATGAGGCAGTGCGTGAAAAAAAATTGGATGTGGCAGTAGATCTGATGCAGAGAGGAATTGATGTAAACTTACAGACTATCAATGGATATACGGCAGTTCGGATGACTGTCTCTGGTGAACAATGGGAGATGCTTGAAGAAATATTAAAATATCATCCTCAAATTAATTTGAAAGATTGGATATATGGGGAGAGTTTGCTCTTTGATGTCGTGCAATATAATAGTACAATGCGTAATCGAATAGCAAAGCGACTGCTAGAGAGGGGAGCAAATCCATATGCTCAAAATAAAAATGGAACAAGTCCGTTAGATTTAGTCATTGCCAATCACAATGAGGAATTAATTGAAGCTTTTCAGCAGATACAAAAACCATTGCAAGAAGAGCCGGAAAGATTTCGTGTCCCTAAAAAAAGAGCGGGGTTCTTCTCTGTTAAAATTCGGGATTATAAGAAATTTATATGTACAGAGAATACCACTATAGAGTATTTGAAAGATAAGATACTGGATTATGCCACGATTGCCGGAGGCAAAAAAAGAAAATACAAATTTAAGCTGGTTCCAATCGAAGAAAGCAGGTGGATTATAATCTGCTGTCCGGACAAAATGGATTTTTATAACTATCATAACCTGATGTCCTGGATTTGGGGAATACCAGATGATATCAAAACACCAAGCCAGACCATCTGCGCTGCAGTCCATGAAAATGACGAACGTCTATCTTATTATGCAGTCATGGACAAATCCAAATACGGAGATGCGCGGATGGTAGGACGCTTTCAAAATGGGGAGAGTTTTTCCATCTATCTGCCGGAAGCATACAAAAAAGACGGGAATGCTAGATCATACAGTGATGTCTTACCGATAAAAAGGATTGATGAATATTTGGACGCCTGCGGAATGGATGAAACATGGCTTGAAAAAGCGACAGATATGTCAGGAGTGGACATTGAAGTGGAAATGGCTGTGTGATATTGCAATCGGGTGATTCGTGTAATGGTATCTATGCAGACAGAAACTTCTGTTTCAGATTTCCAAAAGTTCCGTGTGGAAACAGTCTGGAAAAGGTGGATGAAAATGGAAATGAGGTGTATACTTACAATGTAAAGAACCAGCTGGCCAGCAGGAAGGCAGAAACTAAGGCGGAAGATTTGGAGGACGGAACTTATCGGTATCCTGATGGCAGTATAAGAAAGGAATGAAATGGGACAGGTAAAGAAAAAATATGATGAATTTTTAGGAATCATGGAATTATTTTTTGACCAGCAGGGTTATCAAAAGGGCAGAAAAAAAGGCGAGTATCATAAGGCCGTATCAGGGAAAATCATCAAGATAAGGATTGTACTTAATTCTATGAGAAACAGTGGGAATTTGGGGGAAATCAGGGTTTTTGCAGCCCTTGAATACCCGGAGTTAGAAAAATTAGTATCAATTCTTAAAGAAACTCAATATAAAAAAGGAAATAATCTATTTAAGCATGATATAATGCAGCTTAGTGGAGACCTATCTTATTATGCACTCAATGTTACCAGCAATAGTAATATGAAAAATGTTGCTGCTGCTTTGAGGAATCAATTGGTTTATAATGTATTTCCAATTATAGATAAGTATGAGGATGATAAAAAAATATTTGATGATTTTGAGAGTTATGATACTCCATGGCGGTATGATTATTTTTCGGCAGAACGTGCTATTGATTTTTATTTGAGATGGATAGCCCTTTGTGTATTATGTGGATACATCAATGAAGCGTTTGCTGTATTAGAATTCATTCCTCGTTTCCGGGGTCTGGAAAAAGAAAAGAAGGTGTTTAAGGACAGATTGAAAATACTGTGTTCAGAGAAAGAGCAGGTGAAATCTTCTTATTTATTAGTAAATGATTATAGTGTTTATATAAATCCTGGTAAGGAGGAAGTTAGAAAGGGTCTATTTCGGCTGGATGGTCTAAGAATATATTTTTTGATCTTAGAGGATTCCAAACAGGGAAATTATCTGCAGATTGCAGGCGGATCAGGGGAATATACTGTAGAGATCAGATTATATAATAGTCAGGGGTACGTACATTACCGGGCTGAAACGGAGAATGAAGAGCAGGGAATGAAAAAGATTTTTTACGGCGAAGGCTATCTTGATATACAGGCCTGTCAGGTCTTGTCGATGGATCAGGCTTACGAAATTGCATGTCAGTTTCTTCTGAATCAGGAACTACATAAAAATTACAACTGGGTTGAACTTCTCCTCTGATATGATTAAGACCCGCTGGAAAAAGCGGCGGATATGACATGGGTGGAAACAACTGTTCTCTTCCTTGTTGATGGAAGTGATCAAGAACAGTAGGAAGGAGATTGATATGAGAAAAGTCAGACAAGTGGATGTTTCATATAGCAATGACAGATATATGTCTGTTTTTTTAGGAGTATGTAAAACAGAAAGCTTACTTGAAGAATATATGGATAAGGATTATGATTTTTTAGATGATGACTATATCGGATTTGAATTAGGGATTGATTTTGGGATTAACACATATGACGAGGATTTCATGGTTCGGGTAGTAAATGATACAAGTTCTAATGTTATTGACGAGGTCTTCAAAGACGCAATTGTGTTTGACCTGTCGGTATTAAAAGAACAGTATCCCGATGGACTTGACCAGCCATATAATGCGGTAGTGGTGATTGGAAGGATGAAGTATGAGGGAGATGTCAAAGAAGTTCATAATGAGAGATTTGGATATTTCAGATTTTTAGGCATCTTTGAGGAATGATTCTTAGAGCTGGAACGGCATCTGCAAGAAGGATTAAAAAATGTAAAGTCGATAAAGTAGAGGAGAAATAGATAATAGAAATGAGACTACTATTTAATTGTTTAAAGGGAGCGCTGTTTTTACTACTTGGATTTGTGCTGCTATTAATTCCATATTCTCGATTTAAGGAAATTTTTCCTGCGGCCCCAGCACCGCTGTTAGTAAAGATACTTGGCGTTGTTATTGTGCTGTGTGGAGTTGTTATTTTGGCAGCTGCTTTTATGTACAGCGAATAGCAATATTTCATACAGGCTGCGGACCACGTAGGACAGCGGTCGGCTGTTATTATGGGAGAACACGCATATATTTTCCAAACACGGAGCTCCAGGCTGGAGATGAAGGCAGTACAGTTTTCAGAAAAGGTTTAGTATGACATGAAACAGCAAGGCAGTATTACAGGGCATACAGAAGATAACGTACAGGCATCTCTCATAGCTGCAGGAACAATACAGAGATCGGAAAATATAGTCCGGGAATCCATGTTTTAAATGATGGAATATCTGAAACAGAGATTGCAGGTGCCATTCCCGTTATGCTATAATCAATATATTCCAAACTGTTTTGGAATCGGAAAAGCAGCATAAGAGAGGAGAAGACGTTGGCAAAAAACAATGCGAAACAGAAAAAGAAGCATAACAAAGTACAGAAGGTGATTCCTGTGAACAAGAAAGCCAAGGACACCTTTTTCAAAAAGGTATACGAGAGCGAGGAGAGACAAAAGAAACTCACATCTTTTCTGCTGGGCATCGATGCTGGGAAGGTGACAGTGGCAAACGTGCGTCCGGTATTGTTTGGGAACAAGGAAAATGATTTTGCGTGTATGTGTGACGGGGTGTTTTATGTACTGACGGAAGCACAGTCTTCCGTATCACCGAACATATCATACAGGCTGTTAGAGTATGCTGTAGCAGGGCTGCGTTCCACGGTGGACAGCGAGCAGCTGCTGTATGGGAGGACACGCGTATATTTTCCGATCCCAAAGCTCTATGTGCTGCAGGCCGGACTGGAGACGAAGGCAGGCGGACTTCCAGAGAAGGTCCAGTATGACATGCGCCTGAGTGAGTCCTATCTGTCCGTGGAAGAAAAGTACGGGGAGAGGGCGCCCCAACCGGATCTTGACGCAGTGGTTCATGTCTATGATTTCAGAATGACACTGGACGAGGTTTTAAGGTATATAGAGCAGGGAGTCCTGCCGGAGCGTTTTGAAGCGTATGACAATGATATGCGGAGTTATGCGCTGGTGGCAAACGGGATAACCTATATGCAGAGGACTGGAAAGGATGTGAAATACACGGTTCCAGAAAATGTAACAACAGTAGCAGGATATCTGGAGCTGATGCTGGACAGAGGGGTATTTGTGGATCTGCTGTCGGATAAGGAGGTGTGCGATATGACAATGGCGCAGTTTTCAAGAGATGATATACTGATCTATCAGGGCCGCGAGGAGGGTCGTGAAGAGGGCCGTGAAGAGGGCCGTGAAGAAGGCCGTGAAGAGGGCCGCGAGGAAGGCCGTGAGGAAGGCATTAAGGCATTTATACTTGATAAGGTGGAAGACGGGGTGGAAGAAAGTACTATCATACAGAAACTCAGCAGACATTTTACACTGGATGAGAAAACAGCGAAGCAGTATTACAGGGTATATGGAAGATAAGGTACCGATATTTTCATATGTGACAACAGCAGGGGACGAGAGCTGGAGCACAATTTATGTGGCAGCAATCCATAAAAGCAGGAAATATCCTGCATCTACAATACGGCGTAAAAACAGGAACATTCCAGGAAAACGGAGTGCTTCTGTTTTTTGTTGTCAGGAATGGATTGTGGTCAGATGTCCGCCACCGTTATGAGTATGAGAGACTGGTTCCTTTGATTTTATGCATATCCTTGATCCGCAGTGACAATAAAAACTGCATCAATCAAATAAAAGAGAAAGAGAGATTATGAAGAAAATAGAAGAAATAAATTGAATCTGGATCAGCCGTTTTTGATACAGACAAAAGAGGATTACAATAAAGTATTTATTGACGAAAATGGTTATAATAGGTCATTTGGAGGGAGAGGAAGAAAAACTATATGGGAATATTCCAGGCGATGTTCATAATATCGTGCGCCAATATATTTTGATTTTAAATGGTGCTTATAAAGGAGAATTCACTTGTGACAATGCGGGAAAACTGCTAAAGGACGATAAGGCGAAATATACCTATGATGTACTCATCCGAACGGAAAAAGTGGAGACATTCGATGGCCGTGTGCAGATCAACCACTAAAATGCAGAGGGATTACATCGTCAGGCAGTAAAGGAGATTATAATTATGGAACGCAAAGGATATAATATTTGGGATTTAGAAATAATAACTATAAAAGAAACCCGGCGGTTTGGCAATTTACAGGATGATTCTAGTGAGGAGGTTATTAAATTTATAAAAGATACAATATTGAATGAAAGATTAGAGCTTTTAGAGGCTTATTTTGGGGAAGGAGATGCATATTACATATCTGTCTATGCGGAAAAGTCCTGCTCTGCAATAAAGATACATGATGATCCGAACAGAAAATCTTATAATTATATTAATAAAAAGTATGAAAATGATGAGACAGACGTGCCGCTTTCTGGCTATTACTTTCCGCAAGAGATTATCTGTGAGGACAAGGATATTTTGTTAGATATTATACGTTACTATTTTGAAACAGGAAATATCAATGAAGCATATGACTGGATTGAGTTTGATGATTGATCTTGACCGAAACGGCAATTTTACGAGCCAGTGCGATTTGACCGTATTTCCTGGATCGATATAAGGGACAAAACAGGTAAATAAACAAAGGAGATGTTATCATGGAACCAGAAAAATTATCTTTAACAAAAGGAAATAGGCTGATTAAGAAAAGATTTGCGCTTCTTATGAAAGGGCATAAGGATTTTTTGGAAGAAAAGGAACCTAATAATTTCTGCAGAGCGAAAGACCATTTTATACAAAGTATATGGGTAGGGATTGACAGTTCGTATCAGTCTCCGAGGTTTTACTGCCTGCTTCAGCCAGCTTTTTTGCCAGAAGTGGGAAATACCTGTTATGCAGCATGTGAAAGTATTAGATGCAGCAGGATGCTGCCTAAAGAAAAACAAAAGATAGATTTTTACGACGCAATAGTACATTCGCCGACTGAAAAACCGTGTTATCCGGCGGGTTCGCTGGATATGGTGTGGGAAAACAATAAATATTTTATAGAAGAAATTGTTATTCCATATATGGATCAACTTGATTTTGACAGAACGATTAAAATGTTACAGAATGGAACAGACGAATTGTTTGAAATATACAATTGGTATCCTGAAGGTAAAAAAGTAATACAATTCACATTGGCGGTGGCTTGCCTGCTGAAGGGAAAATACCAGGAAGGGTATCAGAAGTTATTAGAAGTCAAGGATTATTTTTTTGAAAAAGCTGAGCGTTTAATTGGAAACTGTGACTTGAAAGCTTTTGAAGAAGCAGAGTATTTAATTCGTATTCGTGACAGGAAATCTCTTGAGGAGGCAGGACGGTTGACAGGATATGATGATATATTTGATATGATGGAGAGCTATGATGTGAAAGCAAAAGTAGATTATATAAGGGAACTACTGGATATTCTGGAACAAAAAATGGAAAATTGGGAGGATAGATTAAAGAAACGAATTGAAGACACAGAAAAATATTCAATTGAATTGATGATATAATTTATACATTTCATAATCTGATTGCAGGCGTCATAGTCGTTATGCTATAATTACAGGTATATGGAAGATGATTACGGATGTTATTATATTTATATAAATAGAGTGTGTAAAGAAAAATATGAAGATAATGGAAAAAAGCAGGACGAAAAGATTCCTGATAGTTTCAGGAACTTTTGTTCTGACAATATTTTGTCTGGTCGTGGTCTATAGTCTGATATCTGCATATGGCACGAGGTCTTCATCGAAAGAGTTTGTTAGCTATATGCTAACCCATGCCGATGAGGCCTCAGAGGATTTTAAGGAATGTGGAATCGTGTTTTCTATGGCGGATGAGACAGATATGCTGTCTGTCTCATTTCCAGATGGCAGATGTTTTTATTATCAGACCGTGGCAGACCATGATGATCAGCTGGTAAAAATTGAATGCAGTGTTGAGAAAGTACACGGTGAAGAGACACTTATAGGCAGCCTGGAAGTGAAAAGACAGGGAAAGACAGAAGCAAGCGTAGCAGTTGAGTGCAATACAGAATCATATACAGAGATTCGTGTATTGAATTACAGCCTCCCTGGATTCGACAAATACGAACATAAATTCAAAAGTGAAGACACAGCACAAAGAATCAGTCAGTGGATATCCACAGAAGAGCTTTCAGCGTTATACAAAGAGGGGAAGAATCTGGAAGAAATCCTGTCAGGATACTGCCAGCTGAAAAATTGAGCTGCCACTGGACTTCTTGATGTTTGCAAAGGTGAATATCACGAGGAACAATCCTGTGTCCAGTACAAAATCTGTTGTGGACACAGGATACGCCGTCTGATAGAAACAGCAAATAGAAACAGAGCTCTTTAATGCGTATAGGCATATGCTGCAGCTGCCTGCATGACGAGAGAATGCTGTATCCATATTTGGGGATACTGGTCCAGTGTAAAGGGACACGCGACACTGCCTGTCTCAAAAGTGATGGAGCAGACAGGATTCTCTCCGCTGTATATCCAGTCAAGATAGCTGCCAGATGCAGTGCCGCTCCGCATTCTCTGATAAGGGACAAGCGACAGCATATAGTTTGAAAAATCTGTATTGATTGCGGTATACCGGCTTTCGACGGTGTTCCAGTATGCAACCTCTCCCATCGAATGATAACTGATAATGACGGAAGGCTCACATACCAGTGTGACAGCACCGAGGGATAAAATTTCCGGTTCTGAGAAAGGAGCAACGCCTTCATAGCCCATATAGGAAGGCTGAGAGACTTTGGAATTGACACCAAAGCCGGGGAGAAGATTCCTGTTGAGATCCACACCGCGGGCATTGGCTTTCCATCGGGCAAGGTAGTTCTCATAGGTGCTTCTTGTGCGTCTGGTGGCTGTGTCGTACGCATAGCATGCCCGCAGTGTTTCCACTAATTCCGGTGAACGCAGTGCACTTTCCCCGTACTGGCTGATTGCGATGCCGTCAGGATTCACCATAGGAACGATGTGAACAGATACATTGTCAAACAGTTCCCGATAGTTTTGTTCATGAAAGTATCCACAGTCATAATAAATCAGGCACTGTTCGAGCTGTTCCATCACAAGATAGGGATTGACATGCTCGCGGGCATGGATGCCAGCATGGATCAGAATGCTCTTAGGCGCAGACTGATTTCCAAGCACAAGTTCATACAGGTTTCTGCCATCGACAGACTGGCCAGTCACATTGACATGGAGCAGTTCGGGATAGCGCTCCTGCAGTCTGACGATATCCTCCTCCAGCTCTTCATAAGTGTATATATCGTAATCATACACAATGGCATCCAGCCGTTTCAGATATCTCATGTCGACATAGCCTTCCAGGCCGGTGTCATATACTCGTATCTTCGCAAGGAAATCCAGCGGACCAAGCAGAATTTGCACATAGGTGCCATCGGGAAGGATGGCGAGCGGTTCACCTGACAGGGACGGGTCCCCATAGACATTCAGCCCCGTTCCGGAGAAGCGGACATAATAGACAGGGGCTGGTGATTCCTCAGCGGCAGATGTGCTGAAGGAGACCGATGCAGAGAGAAAAAGGATGGCGAATAAAGTAACTGTCAAAATAGCACGTTTCAAAAGTTTCATGAAAACACTCCTCATAAGTAGTTATTTTGTGGTGATAAATGCAAATATAATGGACTTTTCATACTTAATATTAGTACATTCTTTGGACAGAAACAAGAAAAAATGTTGGAAGGCACTGATACAAAATGCTTTCAGACACGCTCTAGGCTGAACTGTTACAATTTAATGCAAATTTTAAGATTTAATAGGTTCACATTTCTGGAAAATATGGTACAATAGTAGACGTTGTGCGCATTGTCTGCGGTGCTTTGCAAAACTTCTGGCTATAGAAGCTGAAAGCTTCCGCGGTATCAGGCAATTTTAAATGCGCAGGGGAAAGAGAGGTGGATTGTTTATGGAATATCGAGTCAATGAAAATTCTGATGTGGACAGCTGGAAAGAAGTGATCCTGGTATACAGTTCTGCGTTAAAGGAAATCGGGACGAAGCTCGAGATTTTAAACGACGAATTTCAGCATGTTCATCAATACAATCCCATAGAACATATTAAGTCGAGAATCAAGACGTCAGAGAGTATCGTTAAGAAACTGAAAAAACATGGATATGAATCGACGATTGACAACATGATCCAGCATGTAAATGACATCGCCGGCATCCGTATCATATGTTCCTTTACGACCGATATATACAGGATCGCAGAAATGCTGGAGCGGCAGAGTGACATTAGGATTCTGTCGGTGAAGGATTACATCAGGAAACCCAAGGCGAGTGGCTACAAGAGTTACCACATGATAGTGTCCATCCCAATCTATCTGTCAGAAAAGAGAGTGGACGCGAAAGTCGAGATACAGATCAGGACTGTCGCGATGGATTTCTGGGCAAGTCTGGAGCATAAGATTAATTACAAGTTTGATGTGAATGTTCCAGAGCACATCAAGGCAGAGCTCTATGCATGTGCTAAGATGGTGTCAGACCTCGATGCAAAAATGCTGTCACTGAATGAGGAAGTAAGACAATTGTCGCTGGATAATATACCATAAAATGAGGAGTGCCCCGACCATTTCTAAAATAATGCTAAGAAATGAATCGGGGCTATTATGAAAAAATTTATCTATGTGTAATGAAAACACTATGTTGTAGTCGTTTGTTATGTTTTAATATTACCATTGGATTATGAATAAATTATGAATAAAATGTTATTTAATTGTAAATATGCATATCGATATAGAAAAATAACAAAGTTTAGTATGCAAAATAGACAAAAACAGCAAACGAATTATTTTTCAAAGCTTGTGGTTGTAAGAAAACCTGTTTAATGTTAAGATAATTGATATAGAAGCTTGGATGAGAAGAATGCAAGGATCACAATGAAGTTATGGGTTGGTTACGGGAAAGGTACGGTTGATGAGATGGACAATTTCATGGATAAGCTGGCACAGAAGTTCAGTGCACAGGAAATGATCAAGGCAAATTCACAGGCAGAAGCAGAGGAAATGAAGCGACTGCAGTTACAGGTTGCAGAATACGAGAAAATTTTGCAGGAAATGAGAAAACTGAATTACCGCAACACCGAGCTTTCCGAAAAGCTTGAACAGATGATTGGCGATAACGCGGATAAAATCCAGGGGATGAAGGAGGACGAGCAGCGCCTGCTCGCGGCACTGAGGGATTTGACAGACGAGCAGACGAGGAACCGCGAGGCGGAGCTCGAATGGAAAGCGCAGGAGCGCATTGAGCGGGAGCGCGCGGAGGAAAATCAGAAACAGACAGACATTTCCGCAATAACCGAACTGCTCGAGAATAAATTTCAGAAATCGGATGACTTTGTGCATAAAGAGAATGTCAAAGTATATAGGAATGTACAGGCAGTGGTAGTCGACGAGATCAAGCGCAGCATGGAAAATGCACAGAATGAGCGGAATGAACTGAAAAATAAGCTGAATGCAAAGCTGAATAAAGTGATGCTGTTCAGTGTGATTTCAATGGTGGCATCAGTGGCCAGCATCGTTTTGTGGGTGCTTGCGATACTGCAGGTGATTAGATAGGGGGCAGATATGGCAAAGATTTCATTTAAGCCTGGAAATATGCTCTATCCGCTGCCGGCTGTGATGGTGAGCGTGGCAGGTCTGGATGGAAAGACGAACATTATCACGATCGCGTGGGCAGGGACGATCTGCACCAATCCGCCGATGGTGGGTATTTCTGTCCGCCCTTCGAGATATTCGCATCGTATGATTATGGAAACAGGTGAGTTTGTCATAAATCTCACGACGGCGGAGCTCGCATATGCCACAGATTACTGCGGTGTGCGCAGCGGGCGGGATGTAGACAAGTGGAAGGAAGCGAAGCTGACACCGGTGAAGTCCGATATTGTGAGAGCGCCATACATTGCAGAAAGCCCCGTGAATATTGAGTGCCGGGTAGCAGAGACAAAACAGCTTGGCTCTCACGATCTGTTTGTCGCAGAGGTGGCTGCTGTGCACGTCGACGATCATTACATGGATGAGAACGGCAGCTTTCATCTGGAACAGGCCAGACCGATCGTATACAGTCATGGTGAGTACTATGATCTGGGAAAGAAACTTGGCAGATTTGGTTTCAGTGTGCAAAAAAGGTCTTGACGAACGTAGCAAAAATGATTATTATAAAATTGTTTCATGAATTAAATCGAGCAAAGTGCCACGAAGATGTAGCATCAGATGTTTCTTTATTATGAAGGAATATTTGGTGCTTTTCATTTTATGGGGGTGTCCTATGAATCAGTTGGATAAAAATATAGCAGCGAATTTAAAGAGAATCAGAAAGTCAAAAAATATGAGTCTTGATGTGCTGGCAGAGAAGACAGGTGTCAGCAAGAGTATGCTGGGGCAGATAGAGCGGGGGGAGTCGAATCCTACAGTGGCCACAATTGCAAAGATTGTGGATGGCATCAGGATTTCCTTTGAGGATCTGATCTATCCCAAACAGGAATCAGTGCTGATTATTGATAATGACAAGCTTCCTCTTCTGCAGTCAGAGGAGGGAGCATACCAGGTGCGCCTGATTTTTCCGTATGACAGGCGCAGGAATTTTGAAGTGTATGAGATGCGGATAGAGCCTGGTGAAAGCTGTGGGTGTTTTTTGAAAGGGGAGGGAGACAGCGAATACATTCTGGTCGTGCAGGGCGTGCTGGCATTGGAGACTGCAGAGGGGACATACGAAGTTGCCGCAAACCATGCGATAAAGCTGGAGGCATCGAAAAAGCACAGCTATCATAACAGTGGCAGCCAGCAGCTGATACTGAACCTCTTTACGGCATGTGACAGGCTGCTGTTCACGCCCTTTTGATTTAGATATAATTATGTTCCGTTTAGGTTTTTCTTTACATTACCCAAAAAGACTGTTAAAATAAGAATGGAACCATGGGAACAGTGTATCAATCGCAGATAGTGATGGATCACGACATGGCCGGACAGCGATAAAATGGTAGATTAGGGAAATACAATATGCATTTATTTAAAAGATTAAAGCTGTGTTACATAGAGGCTGCTGCGATTGCCATAGCGGCCTGCGCGCTTTTGTTTCCGACAATGCAGCTTTTTAAACATACAGGAGATAATTTTTTTACAATCCGTTTGAACGGAGTCGAGGTTGGGAATCTCTCCTCGACAGAAAACCTCGATGCGCTTTTGATAAAGGCAAGGCTGCAAGCTGTCAAAGAGATCGGGAGTGATGAATTAGTTTTTATGGATGCGGAGCTTCAGACAGAGGGCAGCGAGAAGTTCTGGGCTGTGGTGGATGATGAAGAGGATGTTGTGGAGAGAATGGTAGATGTCATGAAGCGCAGCACGCGGGAGACATTGCACCGCTCATACACGGTGAAGGTCAATGAGACGGCAGTAAATCTTGGCTCCTACAATGAGGTGCACGAACTGTTAGAGCAGGCGCTGGCGCCATATGATACGCGGAATCAGTATCATGTTGCGCTCGAACTTGACAATGACCGCGAGATCAATGTGCTGGAAGCAGTGATTACGCTGCGTGAGGAAGCGCTCGCAGAGGAAGAGGAGTTCCATACATCCGCAGGGATTACAGCAGATTTGGAGAGAATGTTTGCAGCAGTAGAGCCAGAGGTGGAAAAAGACTTTGAGGACTACGCTGAGGGATTGACTGATATTGACTATGCAGAGAAGATAGAGGTTGTGGAAGCGTATCTTTTGGAGGAAGAGCTCAATACCGTGGAGGAAGCGGTAAATCTCGTGACGAAAGAGCAGGAGACACAGATTATCTATAAAGTAGTTTCTGGAGACACACTGTCCCAGATCAGTCTAACCAACAATATCCCGATGGACAAGCTGATTGCCATCAATGATGCCCTCGAGGATGAAAATACAATGATACGTATTGACCAGGAGCTTGTGCTCACAGTTCCAGAACCTGAGCTTTCGATTATGTGGAAGGAAGAGCAGGTGTACATAGAGGACTACGAGGCAGAAGTACAGTACATACCCAATGATAACTGGTATACGACACAGAGAGTGACACTGCAGGAGCCGTCTGCTGGCAGGCGTAAGGTGGCCGCAGTGATTTCGTACAAAAATGGACAGGAGATTGGCAGGGAGATTTTAAAAGAAGAAATCTATGCCGAAGCAGTGCCAAAGATTGTTGAGCGTGGGACGAAGATACCTCCGACGTACATAAAGCCAATTTCCGGTGGGCGATTGAGCTCTGGTTTTGGTGCGAGAAGTGCACCAACCAAAGGAGCGTCAACATACCATAAGGGAGTGGACTGGGCAACACCGATTGGAACATCCGTGGTAGCTTCCAACGCTGGTACTGTCGTGCACGCAGGATGGGCGAGCGGTTATGGATATGCAGTTTACATCAACCATTCTGACGGCAGGCAGACCAGATATGGACATCTGAGCAAGGTTTTGGTCAAAGTGGGTCAGACGGTATCACAGGGAGAACGAATCGCCCTGAGCGGAAATACCGGCCGAAGCACTGGACCGCATCTTCATTTTGAAATCCGTATCAATGGAAGTGCTGTCAACCCATTAAAACATCTAAATTGACGAAAGACGATGACGAAACACCCGCATTTGCGATGGGTGTTTCGTTAATATGAACAAAAGAAGAAACGGATAGGAAGGAATACATAGCAGTCTGGCAGTTTACAAATGTATGAAAAAGGTATATAATCGTAAGAGTTTGATAAAATGTGAATATAAGTTTTGTTTATAGAGAGAATAGATTACAATTGAATATTGAATAATAAGAAAGAATCGTATAATTAATGATAGAACCAATTAATTTGACTCAAAATGGTTGAACTGTTGAGCCAATGTATCTGTGGCAGAATATGACAGCGATGGAATGCACAGTTACAGGAAAATGATGAGGTGAACGATGGAACAGTACGCAATTAAGGGGGGGAATCCTCTGGTTGGTGAAGTTGAAATCGGCGGCGCAAAAAACGCAGCACTGGGAGTGCTTGCCGCAGCAATTATGACAGATGAAATGACAGTTATTGACAATATACCAGATGTGAGGGATATCAATGTTCTGCTTCAGGCAATGGAGAGCATCGGCGTTATTGTATATCGAATAGATAGACACACAGTTAGAATTAATGCATCTATGATATCAGGACTCGTGATAGAAGATGATTATATCAAGAAAATTAGGGCGTCCTACTATTTGCTGGGGGCGCTTCTTGGAAAATATAAACATGCGGAGGTGGCTCTTCCAGGCGGCTGCAATATCGGAAGCCGCAAGATAGATCTGCACATAAAAGGGTTTAAGGCGCTTGGAGCGAGCGTAAAGATTGAGCATGGGCTTATTATTGCAGACGCACAACAGTTGAAAGGAGCACATATCTATCTTGACACGGTGTCCGTGGGGGCTACCATTAATATTATGCTGGCAGCTGCATTGGCAGAGGGGAAGACTGTGATCGAGAATGCGGCAAAAGAACCACATGTAGTAGATGTGGCGAACTTCTTAAACTCTATGGGGGCGAATATCAAGGGCGCTGGTACGGACGTAGTCAGGGTATCGGGGGTCAGAAAGCTTCATGGGTCAGAGTATCCTATTATCCCAGATCAGATCGAAGCGGGAACCTTTATGTTTGCTGCGGCAATCACTAAGGGGGATGTAACCGTCAAGAATGTGATTCCGAAGCACTTAGAGTCCACGACAGCAAAGCTGTTGGAGATGGGCTGTCAGGTTGAGGAATCGGACGATGCGGTGCGTGTCGTGGCATCAAAACGTCTTGAAAATACACATGTGAAAACGCTGCCATATCCAGGGTTTCCCACGGATATGCAGCCGCAGATAGCAGTTTCGCTGGCACTTGCGAAAGGGACAAGCATTGTGACAGAGAGCATTTTTGACAACCGCTTTAAGTATGTGGACGAGCTGGCAAAGATGGGGTCCAATATCAAGGTTGAGGGAAATACAGCCATTATAGAAGGCGTGGATAAATTTACCAGCGCCAATCTCACTGCGCCCGATCTCCGGGCGGGGGCAGCACTTGTGCTTGCCTGTCTGACGGCGGAAGGATTTAGTACTGTTGACGATATCAAGTATATTGAGCGCGGCTATGAGGATTTTGAGGTGAAACTTCAGAATCTCGGCGCACAGATTGAAAAGGTAGAGTCGGATAAGGAGCTGCAGAAATTCAAGTTAAAAGTCGGATAAGCCTATTGACATCCTATATAAATTAGGATATGATATATCCGATATGACAATTCAATATTGTGAGTCACGCATACGTGAGATACTCTTATTCAGAGTGGTGGAGGTACAAAGGACCTGTGAAGCTACGGCAACCCCGTTATTTGGGACGGAAGGTGCCAACCTGAGCGAGTTACTATTTGCATATAGCATTTGGTGTGAAATAGTTCGAACAATAAGAGGATTTGATTATCGGGCAACCAATCACTTCCGCTTATTCCGACGAGTAAGCGGATTTTTTTCACGATTTTTAGGAGGAAACTACCAATGGAGAAGCTTTTATTCACTTCGGAATCCGTAACAGAAGGACATCCTGACAAGGTGTGCGATGCCATCTCTGACGCCATCCTCGACGCGTTGATGGAGCAGGACCCAATGAGCCGTGTAGCATGTGAGACGGCGACCTGTACTGGTTTTGTGCTGGTGACAGGCGAGATCACAACGAAGGCCTATGTGGATATCCCCAAGATTGTCCGCGACACGGTCAAGGAGATCGGTTATGATAAGTCTGCTTACGGTTTTGACGGAAATACTTGTGCTGTGTTTACTGCAATTGACGAGCAGTCGGGCGATATTGCCATGGGCGTGAACAAGGCGCTGGAAGCAAAGATGTCCCAGGACAATTCTGAGAACAAGATGAGTGATGCTGAGATCGAGGCAATCGGAGCAGGCGATCAGGGCATGATGTTTGGCTATGCTACCAATGAGACAGCAGAGTATATGCCATATCCGATTTCGTTAGCACACAAGCTGGCACTGCAGCTTACCAAAGTCCGCAAGGACGGCACATTGAAGTATTTGAGGCCAGACGGAAAGACGCAGGTGTCTGTGGAGTATGATGAGAATGGAAAGCCTAAGAGACTTGAGGCTGTCGTGCTTTCCACACAGCATGACGAAGATGTGACACAGGAGCAGATTCATAAGGATATCAAAGAGCATGTATTTGATGTCATTCTGCCGAAGGAGCTGATCGATGCGGAAACGAAGTTTTTTATCAATCCGACAGGACGGTTTGTAATCGGCGGACCACACGGAGATGCAGGACTTACAGGGCGCAAGATCATCGTGGATACTTACGGCGGATATGCGCGCCACGGCGGCGGTGCTTTTTCTGGAAAGGACTGTACCAAGGTGGACAGAAGTGGTGCATATGCGGCAAGGTATGTAGCGAAGAATCTTGTGGCAGCAGGACTTGCTGACAAGTGTGAGATTCAGCTCTCCTATGCAATCGGTGTAGCGCAGCCCACCTCCATCAATATTGATACATTTGGAACAGGAAAAATTGACAGTGAAAAGCTGGTTGAGATCGTGCGTGAGAACTTTGATCTTCGCCCGGCAGGTATCATCAAGATGCTCGATCTGCGCAGGCCAATCTACAAGCAGACAGCAGCATATGGACATTTTGGGCGCAATGATCTTGACCTGCCTTGGGAGAAACTTGACAAGGCAGAGGTGCTTAAAAAGTATTTATAGAAAGTCGTTATGACAGATAGTCTCAAAAATCAAACTCAATGATATATCCCGGTATGGTAAAATACAAGTTACACATTTTGCCATACCGGGATTTTCTGGTATGTGAAACAGGAGAGAAAGGGGGCTGAATAAAAGTGTCAGTGAAGGAAATTTCCTGACAGAGCTTATGTTGCATCTGCACATATTGCAGGCCGCAGGAAGTGCAGGATAGATACGAAAGACAAAACGACACAGTAAATCGTATAACTGTGATGGGAGAGTTGGGACTATGGAGAAAAGCAAAAAATACTATGAACTGCAGGCGCTCGACCTGTGGGATTTTCCGGCGCTCATCAGAAAGGCGAGGGAGATACAGGGAATTACCCTGGAAGCATTGTGCAAGGATCTCTGTTCATTTAGCATGATGGGCAAAATCGAGAGAGGAGAAAGACTTGCGAGCAAAGAACTTCGTGACCGTATTCTGGCAAGACTTGGCGTGTGCAGCGACGGATACGAGAACTTTCTCTTCTATGAGGATTATCTCGTATGGAAGAAAAGACAGCGCATTGTAAATGCGATAGAGAAATCCGACTTTGTGACAGCAGAGAAATTTCTGGCATCATACGAGAAACGAAATGGCAGATACAATCTGGAAAAACAGTTTTGTCTGGTGATGCGCGCACAGATTATGCAAAAACGCCGCGAAGATCAAGCGGTGATCGCTCAGCTGTATGAGGAGGCCGTAAAGCTGACAGTTTCCGATATTGACCGCGTGTCGGTGAAGGAACTCTGCCTTTCCGTACAGGAACTGGACATGATATTGGAGTATGAGAGATGCTGTCGGCCGGACAGACTGGCTTCGCGGTGCGAAGAAATATTGGCTTACATCAGCAGCGATGTGTTTGATACATATAGTTATGTGAAAATTTATCCCAAAGTCATATACTATCTGTATCTAAGCACAACGGATCAAAACAGGAACTGGAACCGTCTGCTTTGTCTCTGCAATAAAGGAATAGAGCAGCTGCGCACGACAGGCAGAATGTACTATCTATGGGAACTGATAGAGATTAGAAAGGAAGGTTTGACGCGGCTGCTTGGCGAGATTGAATATGATGAGGAAGGCAGGAAGCGGCAAGCAGTTCAACGTGTGATCGACACGATGGCAGAGTGGCTGGATGCGCTCGATTTCGTCCATGAGCTGTGCGGAACACAGAGAAAAATGGAGACTTCCTGCTATCTGTACCAGCAAAAGGAAGCATACTGCATCAGCGATGTCATCCGAAGAAGACGAGAGATGCTGGGACTGACCAAGAAAGAGCTCTGTCAAGGCATCTGCTCTGAAAAGACAATCGGAAGGCTGGAAGCAAAGAAAACAAAACCACACATGGAGATTGTGAGACTGTTGTTTGAACGGCTGAATTTGTCTGGAGAGTATCAGCGGTCACAGATAATTACGAAAGATGTAGATGCAGTTTCTTTAATAGGGGTAATAGGTATTTGTGCAAATAAATATGATTTTGAAAATGTTGAGGTGCTATTGGAGGAATTGCAACAATATATATCTTTAGAAAATCCCATAAACAAGCAATATAAAGAACAAATTGAAGTTGCAATAAAATCTAGTAGAGGGAGTATGACAAAGGAAGAAACGATACAATGCTATAAACAGGTGTTAGAATATACTATGCCGTTTGAAACAGTATTAAAGGATGGAGAGAGATATTTGACAAATGTGGAAATGCAGTGCTTAATGAATATTGCTATATGTGAAGGAAAAAATGAGAAAAATGTAGGTTTTGACATCTTGCTGGAATTATGTAAGCAATTAGAGAAGGACGAAGGAGTCTTTGAACATATTGCAGCATGGGAAGTGATTATGACAAATATTGCAAACATTTATGGAGACAGAGGAGAATATGATAAATCGGATGCAATAAATTTAAAGGTTATAAAGTCGTGTGTACATTGTTATAGAATGCATATAATAGATTTGAATCTATATATTAATCTGTGGAACTATAGCGAACGAAGAAAAAGAAATATCCTTGCAAAGCAAGGATATCAGGAAGATATGTACTTGAAGAGGTGTATTTCACTATGTCAAATAAATAGAAATACAAAACGAACAACAAGATTAAAAAAGCGTCTTATAGAGCTTTCAAAAAATCAAGGTCAAAACTGAAAAACAATCGGACCAGGTTCATCACTCAAAGGAGATATTCCGCCGTTCCCCTGAGGAATTGTCCCAACAACACCTGCATTCAAAGTAACCGTGAGAGCAAGTAAGAACATAATACTCATTATTTTTTTAACTGCATTTTTCATAATAATCCTTCTTTCTTCTTTTGTATAATATGGTAATAGTCAATAACGATGTTGGCTGCATGGTTTTGACTACATAGGGATACTCAAATGAATGCATCGATAAGATATACAGATACACTTTTTGACTATCACCTATAATATTTGATGTTTATCAGATAATATGTCTCACCTCAAATGGTGGACAACAACTGTAAACACTAATATGAATCTGTAATTTCATAATTTAATTAAACCCTAGGAATACCGCAAAAGCAATGCCCAGAGTTGTCCAAAAATGAATAATAAATTTGGACAACTCTGGGCATTGATATAAATTAAAACCAATGATATACTAATAGCCATTAATAACATAATCCCTATCGGCAGCAGGGAAAACAGAACAAAGATGATGAAACTGCTCAAGATGGGATGCGGGGAACTGTCATGAAATATCTTCCAGGTTCCTGATTATAATGAAAGTGTATTTTGTGTCAGAGTTTAGCTGTTGGACAGTTTAGGTTCTGCTATATGTCATGAAAGGAGACGACTATGAAGAAATCAAGTTATTTCATTTCAACCAGAATTGATGATTTTGTTCTGTATTACAATTTGGTCAATGACACCTTACTTCAGATTCCTTTTGAACGAAACGAAGGATTTGTGGAGTGTTTGCAGAATCCAAACAATACCAGGTCAATTTACTGGCAGAAATTGTATGAAGATAGATTCATTGTCGAGGATGACTATGATGAGCGCAAAGAAATCCAGCGCAGGCATTGGAAAACCGTAAATAGTGCCGATGAGCTGAATATAACAGTAATCAGTACATTAAAGTGCAATAGCGACTGTGTCTATTGTTATCAGAGAGGGTTAGACCTCCAATACGCTGAAATGACAGAAGACGATTTTGATGGATTATATGAGTTTCTGTTAAAAGTGCCGCAGAGAAATATCCATATTAATTGGTATGGAGGCGAACCGCTGTTAGCAAAGGATGCAATCTTAAAATTTTGTGCGAAAGCGGATAAAGATAAACGACATACATACAGTTACTCTCTTTCAACGAATGCGTCCATTTACGATGAGAAATTTTTCAGGATGATGGATCGCTATGGGATGACCAACGTGACGGTATCCGCTGTTGGTATGGGTGAGACACATAGCGCGCTGCGTCCCTCGACAGAGTATGATTCGGAGCGCGTGATTAAGAATATCATCAGCATGACAAGGCATACCAATGTCATCGTAAATCTGAATCTCTGCAGGAGCAACATGGAAAACATTAAGGAGATTTTTGAAGAGCTTTCAGGTTACAGACATTCCTCACTGTCCTTTTCGTTTAGCCGTATTGTGAGCTATGACCACAGACCATGCGCAGAAATTGAATTGGATGTTGACACATACATGAGGCATGTGATCGAGTTGTCAAATTGGGCGCTGGATCATCAGTTTCATATCAGTGATATGAGCTGCTTTCAGAACTTTGGCGTGTACTGCGGAGTTTATGCAAAGAATAATTATGTGGTTGGACCTGGATTATATCTGTATCAGTGTGACCGTTCCTACAATCCGAAGGATTCGTTCGGGCACATTGCTGACGGGGCTTTGATCTATCACAAGAATGAAACCGTCTGTGATAACACAGATTTTTGCCTCGATCCTTACAAAGTTGATGCGTGTTTGGAATGCAGGCTGCTGCCATATTGCAATGGCGGCTGTGATTATTTGCGAAAAATAGGAAAGGATGCGTGTCCACCTGAGAAAAATTATTTGGAGGAGTATCTAAAGCTGTATTATAGGATATTCTATGAGAGATAGTAATAAAGTGATACATTTTGAGTAGTTGTGAGCGTGTACGGAATTGGTTACTGTTCATTTGTTCAGCGTATCAGAGTACCGATATCAGATGGCCGGAACAGTTCCTAAGTGTGAATTAATAGATGCAGGTTAAAGCATAAGGCTTTAACCTGATTTTTTGTGTAGGGGCGCGTAAGGGTTGCAAATACAAGTCGTTATTGTGTGTCAAAGTGTCATATGTTATGGTCTCTGGTCGGGCGGATTCGACATCACGAATGATTTTATATCATTTTTTTTATAAATATGATGCAAAAATGATGCAATTTTGTTTTATGATAGAAAATGGTTATAATGTACATATTTTTGAATCTAATTTCGAATATTTGTTCGATTATTGCCGTTTTTTGTTCGTAGAGTAAATCGTAATAGTATGGTTATAATGTATTAAGAAAACGATCTTTTTTCAGTTCTTTAGAACGATTATCATAAGACAGAGGTGCATATGGGGCAGAATAAAAAAATATTATCAGGACAGGAAATTGCGGATACAGAGAATTTAGATCTGGAAAACGCAGGTATAAAGACTTGCGATACAGAGAATTTAGATATAGAAAATTGGGATAAAAAGGATTCTGATATAGAGACATCAGATACAGAAACGGCAAATAAGGAAATTTTGGACGATTTGGACGAGGAGGTTTCAGATACAGAGAATTTAGAAAAGGTTTTAGGAAATGAGAAGATAGATAAAACAATGTCAGATAAAAAGGGTTTGAATAAAAAGACTTTGAATAAAAAGACTTTGAATAAAAAGGGTTCCAATAAAAAGAGATGGATTTGGGCAGCGGGGATTTGCGCACTGACAGCAGCGGTTATTGTTACAGGGACTCTTGTGCTGCGCAAAGAGATCAAGATAAACCCGATTCTGGCAGAGGGATATGAAGTTCATGGAGTTGATGTGTCCCACTATCAGGGGAATATTGACTGGGATGTCTTGTCACAGCAGAATCTGGACTTTGCATTTATCAAAGCGACGGAAGGGAGCACTCATGTGGACGAGTGTTTTCAGGATAACTGGCAGGCGGCAGAGCGGACCCATCTGTATCTTGGCGCCTACCATTTTTTCAGTTTTGACAGCGAGGGGGATAAACAGGCGGCTTCCTACATTGAAACAGTGGGAAATCTGGACGGAAAGCTTGCGCCGGTCGTCGATGTGGAATATTATGGAAATAAGAGCAGCAATCCCCCTCAACGGGCAGAGGTGATAGAAAATCTGGGAGCGATGCTGGACGCACTGGAGCAGTATTACGAGGTTAAGCCCATCATTTATACTACTTACACGGTCTACAATGACTATATCAAGGGGGAGTTTGAGGATTATCCGCTGTGGGTGCGCAGCATTTACTGTCCGCCGTCTGTCTTGTTTGGAAACAAGTGGAGCTTCTGGCAGTATATGGACACCGCCATGCTCGACGGCTATGCGGGAGCTGAGCAATATATTGACGTGAATGTATTCAAGGGGACAAAGCAGGAGCTTGAGAAGCTGACGATACAGAAAATTATGTACTGACTGGCGGTTTTTGATTATTTTTAATTATAATGGGAAAAATTGAGGAGGCAGGTTAATGTACAAGCATCATGAGGAATCTCTTGAGAGATTGAAAGAATATTTTGCAGGCAGGGAGGAAGTGACCGCAGTGATTTTCGGCGGCTCTGTCGCAAAGGGCTGTGAGCGGCCGGACTCGGATCTGGATGCGATGATAGTTGTGACGGATGAGGCATACAGGCGCCGGGTGGAAAGCGGCGCGACTGCAGAGACGATTCATGGATAC
>CAMWXA010000015.1 GCA_947178035.1 uncultured Lachnospiraceae bacterium
GTGTGATCTCGTCTGACACAAGCCGGATCATTTTTCCAAGGACAAAGAGATGGGCAACTGGTATCATTCCGCAGAGCACAGCAAGAATACGCGTACGAATACCGAGCTGTTTTGACGAGAAAAAGATGCGCAGCATGCCATTCCAAAATACAATTGCCTCCAGCAGGACGGCAGTCAGCGTATTGACAATCCAGAACGTAGGATTCTGAAAAATATTTTCGACAGCGGGCAGCCGGGTAAAGCTCAGGAAAAACAAAATGACACTCAGGACTGCGGAACATAGAAATTCCAGGAGCAGGGCGTTTCCCCGCGCGCATGTTTTAAGCCGTTTCGTGCGCGGCAGAATCCATGTGGGAAAAAAATTTACTGCGGCATACAAAAGAAGAAATACCCAATACAGGCTTGTTATTTTCTTAACAAAGAAAAAATTAGATGCGATAAATATAATGAGTGCATAGAGCAGACAATTCAGGATATATAAAAATTTGTTGTGCATTACGGTATATTCCTTTCAGTTTTATCGGAAGCGTTATTGCCATGCTTATTATACATCGGTTTCTTTTTGGTGAACAGTAACGAAATAGACAAAAGTACGGACTTCTATTTATTCATTGTGCTTAAGGAAAAAATCATGTATACTATTTGGAGGAAAGAGTACCGTTGGGAAAGGAATACAATTATGACAAACCGTCAAAAAAATCCACTGTTATACAGGCTCCTTAGAACATTGTTTTATGTGCTGTTTATGGTAATATATCATCCCCGGATGATAAATAAATCATATATACCCAAAAATGGCAGAATTGTTTTGGCCGGCAATCACAAACATGCGCTGGACCCGATTCTTGTGGATTGCTGCACGAAAAGGACAGTACATACGCTGGCCAAAAAGGATCTTCACGATGGCGCTTTTGGCTGGCTGTTTCGCGGTGTTGGGACAATTCCGGTGGATCTTCATGCAGAACACAATCCGGAAGCGCTTCAACAGTCGGTTGACTATCTTTTAAACGACTGTGCGGTCAATGTATCACCAGAGGCAAAACGAAACTATACCGATCAAATCCTGCTGCCTTTTAAATATGGAGCAGTCGTGATGGCTAAGAGAACACAGAGCAGAATCGTGCCTTATGCAATCACAGGAGATTATCGGTTTCGAAGCAGGAATTTAAAGATTACATTTGGGGAACCGCTCGATGCAGCTGACCTTACAGTGGAGGAGGCGAATGTGCTGTTGTACAATACAGTCAAATCGCTTTTAATACAGTCAATGGATTTACAGGAGGAGAAAAAGGATGAAACGGCGTAAACTGACCTTTTTGTTGATACATCCTGAAATATCGAGGACCCGGTACAACTTTGTAGGTGTCATCGAGAACGAATGCCTGGAACTCGAGTACATATCTGCCATGTTGAAGGCGAAAGGGCATGCAGTGATACTATATGACGGGCAGGTGGAGACATTCGGTGCAGGACCGGCAATCCAGGAAACCAGGCCCGATGTGGTATATGTATGCGGCCGGGCAAGACAGGAGAATTTCATGCTCGAATATTGTGAGTATGCGAAAGAATGCGGAGCCGTGACAATTATTGGCGGACTGCATGCACAGCTCTGCTATGAGCGGATGTACCGCCCTTATGTGGATTTTATTCTTACTACCTTTGATATATACAAGATATTGGATATTGTGGCATATGCGGTGTATCACAAGAAGGATGCATTAGCGCAGTTTGCGGGAGTCTGCTATCAGAAGGAGGGGGTATGGCACTATCAGGCAGGAGAGCCTTTTGACATCAGGCGTCTGCCGCTGCCGGACCGAAGCTATTTTAATGCATTTCCGCACCGGTATCAATATCTCGAGCTTGCGCATGCTGCATGGGTGCGGACTGCTTACGGATGTCCCTACCGCTGTGCATTCTGCCATCGAAACAGGATGAATATGGGGCAGACAAGCCTCCGTGACATTGATGACGTGGTGAGGGAAATTGCGCAGATTGATACGGAAAATATCTATATCGTGGATGACGATTTTCTGTGTGATACAGAGAGGCTGGGGCGCTTTGTGGAAGCAGTCAGGCGGCAGGGAATCCGCAAGAAATACATTTGTTATGGAAGGGCGGATTTCATAGCAGACAATCCAGAGATGATGAGGAGGCTGAAAGAGATAGGGCTTTACTATGTGCTGGTAGGACTTGAGGCGGTTGAGGATTCCTATTTGGTGCGCTATGAGAAACGGTCAGACGTGAACATTAACGTGCGGAGTGTTTCTGTCTGTAATGAGCTGGGAATCCATATGATGGGGATGTTTATCGTCGATCTTGATTTCCGGGCAAAGGATTTCAGAGCGCTCTATCATTGGATTGTGGAGCATCAGGTGCGGCATGTGGCGCTCTCTATCTTTACGCCAGAGCTGTGTACGCCAGCCTATGAGCAGTACAGAGACAGAATTATCACAGACAATCCTTCGCATTTTGACTATCTTCATCTCGTCGCACGGCCGGCTTATATGGGAGTCAGGCGCTTTTACTTCCATTATTATATACTGCTCATACGGCTCTTCCTCAAAGCAAAGCGGGAGGGCGTATATGACTTTATCGACTATGGGGATTACATCAGGTCTTTTGTGGCCAATATGTTTCGGGGAGTGCGCAAAAATGACGATATGTAGCGTCCACACAGAAAAAATGCAAAGGACAGCTTTTTAGGCGGCATGGAGGACTAATATGAAGAAAATTATACCAAGCAAGCTGGAAACAGGGGTACAGAAATTCCTCTACAGAACGATTGGAGCGCGGATTCCGCAGCGCGTGACGCCGAACCAGATCACGCTTCTCGGTGCGCTTGGAGGGCTTTTTGGAATTATCTGCGCAGTCTTGTCGGGATGGAACAGATGGTTTCTGATCGGGACAATCGCGGGGATTTTGTGCCATTTGATCTGTGATGATTTGGATGGGTATGTTGCAAGAACGAGAAATATGTGTTCCAAAGCAGGGGGATATTTTGACCTGCTGACAGATATTTTGCACATTACTTATTTGATTATTGCGCTTGCTTTTGCGGGGGTTATTCATTTTTGGGCTGCGATCTTTATGGTGCCCGTTTATGCACTGATGATGTTTACTGCGATGAATTATATTCTGCACCTGGATGAGTTTCTGTTTCCTCGTCTTGGTCCCATAGAGACCCATTTATTTTTTGCCGGTATTTGCCTGATGGGCATGGCAGATCGCGGAAACTGGGAGTTTATGTTGTATAAATATGCCTGTAATCCAGCGGACATTGTCGTTTTGGCTGGCGGGGTGCTGATGTACTATGAGATGATTCGTCTGCAGGTGCAATTATTGAAGAGGCTGCGTCAACATGAAAAAGGATAGTTATATTTACATTGTGCTCGTGAAGGCGCATACAGGCCTTGCAAGAGTGGCCAGGGTGCTGACAGGGGGATACGAGTACTCCCATATTGCGGTCTGCAGGGAAGACCGTTTTGTAGATTTTATCACATTTTCAAGAAGACGGCATTATGCGCCGTTTGATGCGGGATTTATGCATGAGACGCGTGATTGTTACTGCTTTGGGAAGTATGACAGGGTAAAGTTAAAAATATTTAAGCTGCCTGTGGACTGGCAGGGGGAACGAAAGATCAACCGTTTTATCAGTCATGTAGAACAGCATCAGGAGCATTACCTTTTTAATCTGTACGCGATGCTTACAATGCCCTTTTTACACGGTTTTGTGATTGACGGTGCGCATAACTGTATGTCCTTTGCGGCAAAAGTTGTGGAACTGAGCGGTGCAGTTCGTCTCGCAAAGCCATACTACCGGTACAGTATTCGTGAGCTGGATGAGCTGTTGAAACCATATTTGTATACGGAGCGCTATTTTGGAGACAAAGAAACTCTGGCGACACAGAGATATATGGATAAAGTGCCGCTGGGGGAAAATATCAGGATGTTTCTGTGCCTGAACGGAAAGCTGCTGCGCAGAATGATGAAAGGAGGCTGCGATGAGGGCAGTCATATTTAATTCCGGATTGGGAAGCCGCATGGGCGGACTCACCCAGATGCAGCCCAAGTGCATGGCAGAGCTCTATAATGCAGAGACGATATTTGCGCGTCAGGTCAGACTTTTAAGTGCATGTGGTGTGGAAGAATTTGTCGTAACGACAGGGCCGTTTGCGGATCAGATTGAGGATGCAGCAGCGGTATGCCGCAAATGCAGTCCAAACCTGCGGTTTATCTTTGTGCACAATCCGCACTATCGAGCGACAAATTACATTGTTTCGATGTATCTGGCAAGAAGCTATCTGGATACAAAACTGCTGCTCCTGCATGGCGACCTTGTATTTGATGAGGCACTGGTGCGGGAAATGCTTTCCAATCCAGCGGAATCGCTCTGTCTGTATCATGAGGATAAAATCCTGCCGCGAAAGGATTTTAAAGCGCAGTTTTGCAATGGAATGCTGAAAAAGGTATCCGTGCACATTTTTGGTGAGGACTGTTATGCTTTTCAGCCGCTGTACAAGCTCGGTGCTGATGCAGTCCGAATCTGGCGGGACAAGGCCGCCGCGTTTGTGGAGGCAGGAAAATGCCATGTATATGCGGAGGAAGCGCTAAATGAGGTCACGTCTGATATAAGAATCGCGGGGATGTCATACAAGCAGCACTATATTGGTGAGATCGACAACGTGGAGGATTACTGCAGAGTATCTGAAGAAATATGCAGATTCGATATGACGCGTGCGAGAACGAATTGCCCACCTGCTTTAGAACTGTGATGTGCTTGAATCATCAGAATGCTTGTATTTGATCAGTTCACCGGCCTCGACATTCAGATACCAGCATAATTTGCAGATTAGGACAGCATCGATCCGCTGAAAATCATCACGGCAGTACCGGTTGAAGTTGGAGCGCGGAATATCCAGATCCTTACAGATTTGGTTTTTGCTGATACCTTTTGCTTTTAGAATATCATTGATTCGCAGATATAAATTACCATAATTATCATTTGTATGTCTCATATGAAATTCTCCTTTACTTTTCATCCACAATTATATATAATGAATGGAAGTATAGCAATTCACTATAAAGTCACTCACTATATAGTTAGGTACAAAGGAAGAAGGTTTCATGGAGAAGAATGAATTTAAGGATCGGTTATTTGATATTTTGAATGATACGGAAGGACTTCCGATACAGGATATCACTACAGAGGACAACAGTGATATATTAAATGTCTATTTGACAGATGGAACAAGGTTTTCTGTGCACGTGGGAAATGGGGGCAACTGGAGTATCCAGGAAGTGTCATTCTGATTGCGGGAAACGGCAGGAACTGTCATATATTCTAAGCGAAATTAATATATTTTATAAAAAGTATTTATGGGGACAGTTTATGCTTGGCAGAAGCAATGGGGACAATGATTCACAGACAAGTGGTGTGCTGATACAGTATATACATGATATCAGTGCATATCTGCGAAAAGTTAATATTTCAAGAAAGACAACAACGCTGGTGTTAGCCGTGTTCGTGCTGGCAGGACTCTTGGGAGTGCGGTACAAGGAAGCAGGAACACTTCTTCCCACAAGTTCCAGTGCCGGAGGAAAGGCACTACCGATATACTGCGTGCAGACAGAGGAACCAAAGATTGCGCTGACATTTGATGCTGCATGGGGGAATGCAATTATGGGGGAGTAGATATTAGTAATGATATAAAAAGTCGGAATTTAGTCAATATATTTTTGAGAGTTTTTAAGAATATAGTTTTCAGATATAGAGTAACAGAAATTAGCAAGAACCGGTAAAAAGGTTCTTTTTTTGTGGTTTAAAAAGGGTTGCCTTTTTAGATATAGAAACTATTAACACGTTGTATCATTAATTTTTAGGAGGAAAATTTATGAACAGAATTATTGCGATTGCAAACCAGAAAGGTGGAGTCGGCAAGACTACCACAACAATCAGCCTGGGAGTCGGGCTGGCGAAATCCGGAAAAAGAGTATGCCTGATCGATCTGGACCCGCAGGGGAACACAACACAGGGGCTCGGTTATGATCCGGACAGCATAGACGTCACGATTACAACGATCATGGACATGATAATCCATAAAGATTATAAGATTAGTAAAGAATATGGTGTCCTGCACCATAAGGAAGGAGTTGATCTGGTACCAGCCAACATAGAGTTATCAGAAATGGAGATGAGACTGGTATCGATATACATAGGCCGTGAAAAGATTCTGAGTAAATATCTGGAAATGATGAGACCGCTGTATGATTACATATTGATCGACTGCAAACCGTCCCTGGATATTATTACAATCAATGCACTTACAGCTGCCGACAGTGTACTGATTCCCGTACAGGCGCAGTATTACAGTGCCAGAGGATTAGAGCAGTTGCTGAATACGATAACCTGGGTTGTGACGGACGGACCGAATCCGGGGCTGAAAGTGGACGGAATCCTGTTTACATTGGCAAATGACAGGACATGCAATTTTAAACAGGTCTCCCAGATCATCAGGGAGGCATATGGACAGAGTATACACATTTACAAAAGCTATATCCCCCGTTCGGTAAAAGCCGAGGAAGCGCCGACAGCAGGAATCAGTATCTATGAATATGACAGTACAGGTTCCGTGGCGGAAGCTTATGACAGATTTACAACGGAGTTCCTGCAGGAGGAAAAACAGTATGAGTAGGAGTAAGACATTGCCGAAATTCTCTTTAAATTCGTTTATTTCACCAGCGCAGACGGAGGACTGGTATAAAAACGTCGGATACCAGGACGCCAAGAATATCATCAAGGAAAAGATGAAATCCTCCGTGGAAAATTTTATTGCAATCGGATACCATCTGAAGCACATTGACGAAACGGAGCAGTATAAGGAAGATGGTTATGCAAATATATGGGAATGCGCAAAGCAGGAGTTTGGGTTTTCCCAGGCCCGGGCGTCGCGCTGCATCAATATCTGTAAAGCGTACAGCGTGAATGGGGACAGCCCGTACATCGATGAGCGTTTTAAGAACTTTAATCCAAGCCAGCTCCAGGAAATGCTGCCGTTCAAAGATGATGAGCGTCTTATAGGACAGATTACTCCGGATATGAGCTCGAGAGAAATCCGGAGAGAGATCCGGGATGCAAAGAAAGAGGACACAGGGAAGGGGATAGAAAGCAGTTCCCTGCCCGGACAGATGCAGATTAAAACAATAGAGGGGGAGTACCGGGAATTTGTCCCAGTTTCTGATAGTGATGAAGACAATGAGAATCCTGCAGAAGAAACGAAAGACCCGCCTGATATTTCTGTAGCTGCTAAGAACAGCGGAAAAGAGGAATTGAGACCAGCCGGGCAAAATTATGATCTTGTATTGGAGGAATTGGAAGGCGAAATTGATCTAAATCCTGTGTATGACTATGAAAAAGGATTTAACGACGGGATATATAAAGCAATTGAGATTATCGAAACTGCAATGAATCAAAGTAAATAAGGATTTTAACGATGAGGATAGGATTGCATGATGCAGAAAAAGAATATCTGAAAAACAAGTCTTTTCCAAATTATGTATTAATGAAAATATCTGCGTGGCACAAGATGCAGGGGGATATCGTGGAGTGGTGGAATCCTCTGTACGGATATGACAGGATATATAGCAGTAAAGTGTTTGATTTTACCCCAGTTAATCAATATCTGCCAGAGGATGCGATTCGGGGAGGTACAGGCTATAAGGACATACCAATAGATAAGACATTGCCATCGGAAATAGATGGTATGTTTCCAGATTATAGTATCTATCCTGATTGTGATTATGCAATTGGATACATAACAAGGGGATGTCCTAATAATTGCCGGTGGTGCGTGGTGCCGCGTAAAGAGGGGCAGATAAAAGCATATCGGACGTGGCGGGATTTGGTAAGACTGGATACAGACAAGCTGGTTTTAATGGATAACAATATTCTGTCCTGTAATTACGGTATAGATCAATTAGAAAGTCTGATCGGGAGCGGGTACAGGATAGATCTTAACCAAGGGATGGACGCCAGACTAGTAACTGGGCATGTGGCAGATATTCTTTCCCAGTTATCATGGGTGCGCTTTATCCGATTTTCCTGCGATCAGAAAACGCAGATAATTCCGGTCAGGAAAACAATAGATCTCCTAATGGAGCGTGGAATTAAACCATACAGAATATTTATATATTTGCTAGTAACCGCTGACATTGAGGATGCATCGGAGCGGGTAGAGGCATTGAAAGATTATAAGGCGATAAATTTGTACGCCCAAGCCGAACGGAATGAGCGGTTAGGGATTATACCTAATGCTGCACAGCTGGAATTTCAGCAACGGTACATATATGGAGGATGCTATCGAACTGAAACATGGAGAGAATACTGTAAACGAAGAGAATTTCAATATTAAAATAAGAATTTGGAGTGTGTAAGCTAGAGTATGGAAAATGAAGAAGTGAACTATTACAAGCCCCGTTTTACAAGATGGATAAAATCCAATAAGTGGGACAGCATTGCAGAACGGTTATCTGATACATATATGGAAATAATCACGAGGGTAATGAATGCGGAAAAAGATGGAGATTGTAGTTGGATAATATGGAGTAACTGTGATTATGTTCTTGACAGGATAAGAAATATAAGTAAGGAATTATGATTTGACTCGAATAATCGAGAAAACAAGGATTTAGTGAGGTGAAAAGATGGATATTATGTTATTAACAAACAATCAAAGGAAAA
This sequence comes from uncultured Lachnospiraceae bacterium, assembly GCA_947178035.1. Classification (GTDB taxonomy): domain Bacteria; phylum Bacillota; class Clostridia; order Lachnospirales; family Lachnospiraceae; genus COE1. The sequence goes on from CAMWXA010000015.1 coordinate 8,738, forward strand.
TGCATGGATTGCCGTTATGGAGAAAGAAAAACAATAGAAAACGTTATTATACAAGATGTAACGCAGATGAAACAATTGAAGCGTTTTTGAATTATTGTAATCGGAAATAAGAATCTAAAGGAGCTGATTAACAGAATGACAGAAAATGAAGCAATTGGATGGATAAAAAGAATTTATATTGATACAAACCAATCAGATAAGTGCATTGCGTTAAAAACGGCAATATCTGCTTTGTTAGATGTACAGAAGTACAGAGCAAATTGTGATGGGTGCAAAAATAATAATTCTGATGAGTGTATGCACTGTATGAGGGCATACTCAGATTGCTACGAGTCAGTTTGACAGGTTAAATAAGGATTTAGTTGGCTAAAAATTGACTATTTTCTATCAATTAGTAAAGTGGGTGAATGAATGGCAGAGAAAATTGATTTAAAGGCTTTGGCGAAGCTATTTGGGATGAATGTATCAGAATTAGCAAGATTTATGGGATACACGAAGCAAGCTTTATATCAATTGAATGATGGGACAAGTGGAATATGCACTGAAAGATATTATAAAGCCCTAAAACAATTACAGTTCCAAAATGAAAAACTGTATGAAGATGATCTGCAAGAAGCCCAACTATTAAAACAGGAAAGGGAAAGGTATATTCAGCAGATGTGTAGAAATGTTAGTGCTGTGAATGTAACAGAAATATGAAGATTATTAGAGAAAATAGAAAGGAAAACCGCCCGATGCGGCAACAACGGGCGGTTGGAAACTATTTTACACGAATAGTTTTGGTTGTGGTTTTGGATGAGTGACCATTACTTACGGTTGTACGTACACGAACATTGCCGTTGCTAGTAGTGCGAGCAGATGAGTTGATGCGAATTGTTACCTTACGAGCCATTATCATGACCTCCTTTCTTTTTCACAATATACTTTCCCTAGTGGTGAATTAGTGTTCACCGCTAAATATAGTATTTCATATTTGGAAAGGATTGTCAATATGGATTTAGGAAAAATTTTGAAAGAAGAACGGATAAAACAGGGAATATCTCAACAAAGGCTTGCTCAAGAGGCAGGTGTAACAAAAAGAGCAATAATTTATTGGGAAAATGGAAAGAAAAAAATGAATGTGGAAAGTGCTGATAAAGTATTTAAAGCCCTTCATACAACTGTAACTATTGGGGATGTTAAATAAGGATTTGAATTGAAATGAGAGGACAGTTAAGTTTAATTGAGCCAGAATTTATCAGGGATTCAGAGTGTTCCGTACTTACGCCAGTCAGACTTGGAAAGCCGGACACACCTATTTATGGGAGGGGGAATCACATCAGTCCGAGGGTTGCAGGGAGGACTGGGAGCCGCCATTTTGAAAGCATCTATCTGGACAGTTTGCTTCCGCTGGAGGAATATGATTTGATCATCATATTGTTTTCTGGTGGCAAGGACAGTACGGCATGTTACTACAAGCTGTTAGAACTTGGTGTACCAAAAGAAAAGATAGAACTATGGCATCATGATATTGACGGCGGGCACCCTTCAAGGTGTATGGATTGGCGGTGTACACAAAACTATGTCAAGAGCTTTGCCGATGTAGAAGAAGTACCGCTGCGGGTATCCTACCGGGTGAATGGATTTTTTGGGGAGCTGTATCGGATAGGAGCATCAGAGCCAATTGAGTGGATTGACCCTGATACTGGGGAGATAATGCAGTGCAAACTTTCCCGAAACTATCTTAAGTGTAGAGAATTAAAAGAAAAATGCACAGAGGATATGGAACAGGCCTTAAAGCAGTATGGCTATCGAATGAAGTTCCCAGCAAAAAGCGGTGACTTGAGCCGCCGATGGTGCAGTGCATATCTTAAGATTGCAGTGGCGGACTCCGTCATCAGCAACTTGGACAGACTGGAACAGTTGGAGGAGCTGGGCGGAAAGAGGTTAAAATTTCCAGCGAAGGGCGGGACACATCAGGGAAGATGGTGCAGCGGCAGCTTGAAAGCGGCAGTCCAGGATAGCGTGACATCGAACCTTGATAAGACAAAGGAAAATGTGAAAGTACTGGTGGTATCCGGTGAGCGACGAGGGGAGAGTACGGGGAGAGCCATGTACAATGAAATGGAGATACACCGCACCAACGCAGAAAAGAAGTCCCATCGTATAGTCCATCAGTGGAGGCCTGTGATTGATTACTCTGAAAAGGATGTATGGGAAGTTTTGAAGCGGCACAAGGCGAATCCGCACCCATGCTATAGGGCTGGTTGGAATCGTTGCTCCTGCGCACAGTGCATCTTTTCCACACCAAAACTGTTTGCTGGGATAAAGGAGCTGTATCCGGAAGAATATGCGGCATTGCGGAAGGACGAGATAATCCTTGGTTTTACTTTGGATAATAAATGCGATTTGGATACCTTTATCGGGGATGCACCATCATGTGTATATCATGGGGACAGGAGGGCAATACATAATCTGGTCACTGGGGAATTTACGCCCGATGACGTATATGTCAAAGGGGACTGGATGTATCCTGCTGGGGCATTTCACGGCGCGGAAGGTGGACCATGTTAATAAGGATTTAGGAGAAAACGTATGACTGAGAAATATGAAAACAAAGATCAAAAATGTGAATGCTGGAAATGCGAACTGAAAGATACGTGCCCTTATAAGGATAAGTATCAGAGGTTGCCAAGGATGGCACCAGGAGCGTTGGGGCTGTGCAAAAAGCTCAAGAAGTAGCAAGCTAAACTGAAATTTAGAGGAGTGATATATAGGAAGGTGGAGAAATTTTATGAATAAAGCAATCAGTTGGAAGAAAACTGAACATTTTTCTGGTGAAGGAAAAGAATATAGTTGTACAGATGCATATGCAAAATATGAGACGGCTATGAGAAGTACCTCAAATGCAGAATAGGAGCAGAATAAACACGAATCAGAGCACAATATAGACAGTCATCAATGTAATCAGCACATGTATTAGCTATATTGCGGCAATCGCACAATATAGATGCCTGTTGGAGCCTCCTACTCCAACAGGAAGAAAAAGACGGTATAATGCCGTCTTTTTCTTATGAATAATATTGGGAGAAAATTTATGCGGCACCGCATAAAAATATATAATTTTCAGGAGGTAAAATATGACTATGGGAGGAATGGATCAAAAAGGGATATGTAGACAAAGTGTGTGCTCGTCGCAAGCAGGAAGAGTACACTGGCAGATCAAACCAAGGAGGATAGTAAAATTTGAAAATCGTGCAGTACCTGCAGATAGGCAGGTGTTTGAAGGTTCACAGGATACAGGCAGGAATACCACAGCGGAAAATGGCGGACAGGCTAGGCCTTCTGGCTGCGACATATTCCAATTATGAAAACGGATACAGCAGTCCGTCAATGGAAACAATACAGGATTTCTGCAAAATTATCGGAATAGGAGTAAACGAATTTTTCAAATATGCGGTTGAAAAGGCTGCGGAAGGAGATGAATATGGCAGATATGGAAAAAGAAAAAATGAATGAAGAAAGTATGGATGACAGTATGTTTTCAATGTATTCAGACTGGGCAGAGAACGGGTATGCCGATGCCGGAGAGAGCGGAAACGGGATTACAGATACCGGAGAGGCCAGATCAGAATGGATAGAAAACTTTCCTGCTGACAGTGTAAAAGAAAAAGACAGGCTGACAAAAGAGCTTGCAGAGGCAGAAGAGCGCCTGCGGGTGTTAAATGAAGCACAGGAAGCGGATTTTCTGAAATCACAGGGGGAGTCAGTTCCGGAACCGGAGAAAAATCCCCCGGAGAAACAGGCAGAAGCATGGAATCCGTTTGAAACACTGGTAAAGATCGTCGAAAAGAATGCCCCGGAAGAAGCAGAGGCATTAAAAGAAGTACAGCAGTACATGGAGGAAATGGACAAAAATCTTAAAAGCATGCGCAGCGAGCTGGATGAGCTCAAGAGGCAGCTTGCGGAACATCCTGACAGCAGCGGCCTTGGCGGACAGGCAGTGAAAAACCTGGAAAAGAATGCAGACGGACTGGAAGCACACAATAAAAGTTTTAAGAAAAATATTTTCCAGAAAGCAGCGCAGATAATCCGCAATTTTAAGGCAAAGGGAGTCATCGCGCTCAACGGTATCGTTCAGAAGCTCGGGATAAAGCAGTCCCTGATGGAAGACCGAAAATATTATCTCGACAATGCCGCAAAGATGCAGAAATCAATTGATAAGCTTGACGCAATCAATTTTGAGATCCAGGCAGCCAAAAGCCATTTTAAAAACATCGGGAGGGTGGCAGTCGGAAAAGAAGCCCTGCAGCCTCCACAGGATAAGGAAAATGTCATTATAAAGATGCTGAAAGCCCCGTATACCCATTACAGGGACCGCTACCAGAAGATGGCAGACAAAGCGGAGAAACGGATCGCCAGGCTGGAAAACCTCGAGCAGAAGGCTGCACAGGCAAGAAGCACCCTTGGGAAGCTTTCAGACTATAAGAAAGAGGCATCAGCCCGGGAGGCGGAAAAGAAAGAGGCACGGGGCCTGGAAAACACCAGAAAAGAGCCGGAGTTGGCCATATAACCAAAAATTTCTGACAGGAGATATGCATATGAACGAATACACGACAGGGAACGCCAGGGTAGACCAGATGGGGCAGATCCGGATTACCGGAAATGTGACGCCGCAGGTCTGGTATAAGACGATCACGCGGAAAAACGGCAAGCCGCATCTGCTTGCCATTGCCATATTATCAGATATTGTCTACTGGTACAGACCAGTGGAGATACGCGACGAATCCACCGGACACCTTACCGGATACGGAAAAAGGTTTAAATGGGACATGCTGCAGCGCAGCTATGACCAGTTTGCAGATTTTTTCGGTGAATCAAAACGCAGCATAACAGAGGCAGTTGCACTGCTGGAATCACTCGGGATTATCAGGCGGGAGTTCCGTACAATCGAGATTGGAGGAATGAAATATAATAACATACTTTTTATAGATCTTTTCCCGGAGCAGCTCCGCAGGATTACATATCCGGAAACAGAAGAGGAAGAAGTAACGATTTCTGGCCCTGACACAGAAGCATGCACCCCCTGTCCCGGAATTTCGGGGGAGGGGTCACAAAATTCTGGAAATGACGGTACCCTGTCGCAGGATTCCGGGGGAGGGGCCACAGAAGCGTGTACCCCCTGTCCCGGAATTTCGGGGGAGGGGTCACAAAATTCCGGGACACGTAATACAAAGAATACAACAGAGAATACAACAGAAATTACATCATCGTCATCCGCGGACGACGACCGCAGACAGGAGATGGTCCGTGAATGCCGTGCGGCAGCCCTGGAGGGAGGGTGTGTACCGGAGCTTGCAGACGCAGTGGCGTCGGAACTGCACCGGTATAACCAGCTGCTGTCACTCTCTCCGCCTGCATTTCTTGACCTGTGCAGGAACATATCGGCCCATGCTTCCGGGGACATAGCAAACATGTCCGCCTATATCCGGAAGTGCATAGCAAACATGGTGCTGGCACAGAAACTGTCGGAGGCAAATGCCGCCCACCGGATCCGTGCGGAGAACACTTTTCTGCAGCAGGGTTACGGTGCAGCGGACTGGGAGACCTTTGAGAAGAGCATACTCAGCAACTGATTGATGACATAAAAGGGGGTGGTAAGTAAGTATGGCGAGCATATCGGATGAAATTACCCAGAAGCTTCTTGGCGATGCGCCAGGTAAAGTGATAAGGGCTGGAGATGCCTCAAAGAGGGCGCTGAAGGAGACAAAGGATACAGCCGTCGATGCCGGGAAAAAGCTTTTCTCAGGTATTGTTCTTGTATTCAGGGGTGGAAAGTTTACTGCAGACACAGTCATGGCAAACATCGGAAACATGATGGCAAATAACAGCGGCGTGGTGGAACATGCAAAAAACAGCATTTCCATGGCAGAGCTGTACAATGCCGGAAAAGTAACGCGCCTTGATGACACGATATCCAGGGATGTGATGAAATATTTTAACCGCCATTGTGACGAAACAGGCATAAAATACTCAGTCATGAAAGAGTCCGGGACAGACAATTACTATGTGTTCTTTAAGAGCAATGAGCTGGAAGCAATTAAAACGATCATCCAGGAATCGTATAAAGATTATCTGAATGAGCGCAGGCAGGAGCAGAGGAAGCGTCCGGGACAGGAAAAAACGGAAGATAAAAAAAAAGACAGCGTTCGGGAGAAACTGAAGGAGAACCATGACAAAGTGCACAGCAGTGAGGAACTGGACAGGCACCACAGCCGGGAAGAGAGAAGCAGATGATATCTTATGCGGCGCCGCATAAAATCCGAAAGGAGGAGGATAAAAGTGACAAAATATCTCAGTAAAAAAATCGGCAGTTTCCGGGAAATGCCCCTGAAAAAACAGGTATTCTTCCTATTGCCGTACATACTGTCAATGCTTGTATGCTGCAGGGCTGCCGAGCTGTATAGGCTGTGCAGCGGGAACCTTGTCATGATCCTGAAAAATGTGGATTATCTTTATAAATCATTACCACGTCTGGCGGTGACAGACCTGCTCATAGGAGTGCCAGTGGGGCTTTTTATTGTCTGGTACATAAAGACAGACAGGGAGATCCACAAAAAGAACACAAGACCAAAGGAGGAGTACGGTTCTTCCCGCTGGGGAAATGCGGAGGACATCAGACCGTTCATCGATCCTGATCCGTTCAATAACATCATCCTGTCGGAAACAGAGAGTCTGAGTATGAAGCCTAAAATGCCAGAGTTCAGTCTGAACCGCAACAAGCATGTGCTTGTTTACGGCGGTTCTGGTTCTGGCAAGACGTTTGGATTTGTAAAACCGAACATGATGCAGCTGCATTCCAGCCTGGTCGTGACAGATCCCAAGGGAACGTTGCTTCCGGAGACAGGAAATCTCTTCGAGAAAAAGGGATACAGGATTAAAGTGCTGGATACTGTAGATCTTGCCAATTCCATGCATTACAATCCGTTTGCATACATCAGGGAGCCCAAGGATATCCTGACGCTGGCAAACACACTGCAGAAAAACCTAAAACCAGAGAACAGTGGCCAGCCTGCAGATCCATTTTTTGACCAGGCAGCGTTACTGTGGCTGCAGGCAATTATAGGATATATCTGGTATGAGGCGCCGCCGGAAGAGCAGAATATTCCTACAGTGCTGGAATTTCTGGAGGCGGATGATGTACGTGAGGATGATGACACATACAAAAACGCAGTCGACATGCTCTTTGAAGAGCTCGAAGCGAAGAATCCGCGCCATTTTGCGGTAAAGCAGAGAAAAAAGTATAAGCAGGCTGCGGGCAAGACCGCAAAATCCATTTTAATTACGCTTGGTGCAAGCATGGCGGCATTCGACATACCAGAAGTCCGGGAGCTGGTATCTTATGATGAACTGGAGATTGATACATATGGTGATAAAGACCAGAAAACAATCCTCTATGTCATCATTTCGGACACAGACAAGACATATAACTTCATCCCGGCTATCCTGTTTACGCAGATGTTCAATGTCCTGTGTTACAAAGCAGATAAGGAGATGGGCGGGAAACTCCATACGCCTGTACAGTTTATTTTAGATGAATTTGCAAATATCGGTACCATACCAGACTTCCAGATACTGATTGCAACTGTCAGAAGCCGCCTTATATCAGTAATACTGATGCTGCAGACACAGAGCCAGCTCAAAGACAAGTATAAAGAAGCAGCGGAAACGATTGTAGGTAACTGCGACACTCAGATATTTCTGGGTGGTCAGGAAAAAACCACGTTGAAAGACCTAGAGGAAGCACTTGGTGACGAGACAATTGATCTCTTTAACGAGTCGCGGACATTTTCCACGAATGACAGCAGTGGTATTAACTACAACAAGGTTGGCAGAAAGATGAAGAACCTGTATGAGCTTAAAACGATGGATCGGGATAAGTGTATTGTACAGATATCAGGGTTGCCACCATTTTTAAGCAATAAGTACAAGCCATCTATGCATCCCAACTACAAGTATATCATGGACGCGGATGACAGGAATGAGTTTGACTTTAAGAAGTATAAAGAGAAACTGAAAAAAGACAACAACGTGGCATACTGTAAATTTAGCAAAAACGACGTGTTTCTCATGGTCGATTTTACAGATATTGCCTGATGAAATGGAGGAAGAACAAGAATGGGATTTTTTGAAATAGTGCTGAAGTTTGCTACAATGGCAGTTATAGGATATGGTGGTTCAATTGCAATCGGTGGAATTATCGACTTTGGCGAAGGCAAGAGTCAGCAGGCAGCGGCAAAGCAGAGTGAGGGAATGACGAAGATTGTCGGCGGCGGAATCATTATAGCTGTTGGTGTTTTTCTGGTTCCGCAGCTCTCGTCACTGATCAGCATGTGATAATCAACAGAAAGATTGGAGAGATAAAGAATGGATCCAAGTTTTTTTTGCCCTGCTATTGGTGCCAGCGAATTTATCGAGAACCTGATGAACAGCTTCTGTAAGGAAATGTATGAGGGCCTGTACAGTGTTGCAGACAGCCAGTTCAAAGGTATGTTTGAGAGCCTGAACGGCATGATATCAGACTCGACAACGTTCATAACGCAGAGCCCGCAGGCATGGAGCTCAACAGCATATAGTTTTATAAAAAGCATTGCAGAGAATGTGTGCATCCCGCTTGCGGGGTGTATCATAACCTTCGTATTCTGTCTGGAACTGATTCACATGGTACAGGACAACAACCAGATGCACGCAATTACTCCGGAAAAGGTGGTAATCGTGATGCTGAAACTGGGTATCTTTTTACTGATCGCCAGCAAATCATTTGACATTGTGATGGGAGTGTACGACATCGGCAGCTGGGCGGCGAAACACGTAAACCCGGATGCAGCCGGCAGTGTGGGGAATATCAACCTGAACCAGATTTTATCGCCGCCTATGGATGATAAGTATGATCTGGGCCTGGTTTTTAACATGCTCATCAACATGATCCTCATATGTCTGGCGCGTGTCGTGGTGTTTGCCCTCGCAGTGGCGATATTCGTCCAGACAAACATGTGGTATCTGGAACTGCTGATCTATACATCGGTTGCACCGCTTCCCATGTCGACATTCATGAACCGTGAGTGGGGGCAGATCGGCAACAATTATGTGCGCAAGATCATTGCGGTATGCTTCCAGGGGTTCTTCATGCTTGTGGCGTTCGGCCTGTACAGCGCACTTGTCACAAACATGCAGTTTGCAGACGGGGATGAATTCATGCTGAAACTGTTCATGACGATCGGCTGCGGATGTGCGCTGTTTTTTATATTGTGTAAGTCAGGGAACATATCAGCCAGTGTATTCAATGCACATTAAAGAATAAATAAATCAGGGAGGTGGAGATTTGGCATATGTCAACATGACAAAGGATTTCTCGGAAATGCGCAGGACGATCCCGGGGCTGGGGCTGACCAGACGGCAGCTTGTGGCGTTCGGCTCCGGCGTGTTGTGCGGTATCCCGTTTTTCCTGGCATCAAAGCTGGTCATCGGCCTTGATACCACGGAAGCCGTCATGGTCATGGCGGTGTCGGCATTTCCGGTTGTATTCTGTCTTTTGTTCAAAAAGGACGGAATGTATATTGAAAAGCATCTCAGATACTGGTATGAGACGCATTTCGTAAGAAATACGGAACGCCCGTATGTGACCAGAAACATTTATGACGCTGTGGTAAAGTCACAGCAGTTACAAGAGGAGGTGGAGCAGATTGTGTTTAAGGGGAAAAGCGCAGAGGAGATTGCGGCGGTAAAGGCATCAGGGGAGACTTCGGAGGTAAAGCTTGGAAAGAGGAAATTTGTGATCCCCCTGTCCGGTCCAGTCGACAGGGCAACAAAAAGGGAACTGGAGAAAGCCGTAAAAAAGGCAAAACTGACAGGACAGATACCGGAGAGTGCACAGGAGACGATCCCGTACAGGATTCCGTATGAGGACGGCATCTTTGAGTCCGCACCGGGATATTATACACAGACAGTCGCATTTGAGGACATCACATACCAGCTGCTTGACAATGAACCAAAAAATGTTTTATTTGAGCGGTGGTGCAAACTGATCAACTACTTTGATCCGGACATCCATTTCCAGTTCAACTATGCAAACATGGAAATAGACAAAAAGCAGTATTCAAAGGATTTCGTCATCCCGCCGCAGAATGATTCCTATAATCTTGTCCGGAAGGAATATTCTGATATGCTTGTAGGCCAGTTTGCCAAAGGGACAAACAGCCTCAGAAAGGAGCGTTACCTGACCTACGGGATTCGTGCAGCAGATTACAGGGCAGCACAGCTGCGCATGGCCAAAATTAATAAGCAGATTGAACAGCATCTAAAGCGTATGGGCAGTAAGACACATATTTTAAATGGGTATGAGCGCCTGGATCTCCTATTCAGAATATTCCACCCGGCGACAACAGAAAAGCTGATGTGGAATTTTGACATGCCGGTTAAAACAGGACTTTCCAGCAAGGATTTCATCGCACCGAGCAGTTTTTCATTCAAAAGCGGGCCGGAACTAAATGCGACACGTTATTTCCGTTCAGGAGACAGGATCGGTGCAGTGAACTATATCAAGGTATTTGCGTCTGACATGGAAGACCGTATCATCAATGACATCCTGACTCTTGACAGCAATGTATGGGTATCCATCCATGCGGATACGATACCACGCGGCACAGCGCTGAATCTTGCAAAAGATAATGTCGCAAAGGTGCAGGGAATGATCATGAACGAACAGAAAAATGCGAACCAGTCAGGATATGACATGTACATGCTTCCCCCGGAGATGGAGACCTACAAGGAGGCAGGGGAAAAGCTTTATCATTCCCTCCAGCGTAAAGATGAACAATTGTTTAACGCTGTCATAACGGTTGTACAGACCGCGGCAACACGTAAGGAACTTGAAAATAACATTCTTGAACTGAACGGGATACTTTCCCCATACCAGTGCAGTCTTGTGCGCCTGGATAACAGACAGGAGCAGGGATATATGAGCTCACTGCCCCTCGGAAACAATACCATTGAAGTCAAAAGGACATTCACAACAACAGACATGGCAATTTTCATCCCGTTTACGACCAAGGAGCTGTACAGCAATGGGCAGTATTATGGGATGAACTCCCTGAGCAACAACGTAATCATGGTAAACCGGAAAGATCTTGTGAATCCGAATGGACTAGTATTTGGAATGCCCGGATTCGGGAAGACATTTCTGATAAAACGTGAAATCCTTGACGTATTCCTGAAAACGCCAGACGACCGCATGATCATAGATCCGGAAGGCGAATACAAATGGCTGGTAAGGATGCTGGGCGGACAGATTATCAAAATATCACTGAATTCGCCAATACATATCAATCCGATGGAGATTAACCTGGCTGCAAGAAATGAGGAGGACAAGGACTACAATCCGATCAGTACAAAAGTAAGTTTTGTTGTTTCCCTATGTGAGCTGATCCTGGGAAATAATTCCAGCCTGGGAAAACGGGAGGTCGCCACGATAGATTTTGCATGTAAAAATGTGTATTACCGTTATGCGAAAAATCCTGTCCCTGAAAATATGCCAATCCTGGAGGACCTGTATAACGAGCTGCGCAGCCTGGACGGGGAGATGGAAGAGATTGGCCGCAGCCTGTCGGTTGCACTTTCACGTTATACCAGTGGGTCACTGTCATATTTCAACCACCGCTCAAACGTTGACATTAATTCCCGCCTGGTATGTTTCGACCTGAAAGAAATGGACAACAACCAGCGTGACCTGACAATGCTTATCATACAGGAAGCAATATGGGACAGAGTGGCCGCAAACCGTGAAAAAGAGATGACTACATGGGTTGACATAGATGAGTTCCATCTGCTTTTGCGAAATCCAAGAACTGCGGCATATTCCGTCGACATCTGGAAGCGGTTCCGAAAGTGGGGCGGGATTCCAACCGGAATCACACAAAATATCAAAGACTTATTTCGGTCCCCGGAAATACAGAACATTCTTGACACAACAAACTTTATTTCAATGCTGAACCAGTCCGGGGATGATGCAAAGCTGCTTGCAGAGCATCTTGACCTGTCCAGAGATGAAGAAGATTATATCAAGTCCGGTGAACCAGGGAAAGGACTTTTGTGGGTGGAGGGAACCAAGGTTCCCTTTGAGGATAATTTCCCGCAAAATACCATCTGTTATAAGGTTATGACAACAAAGCCGACAGAAGCCATAACATCTGTAACAAAGAAGAACATCCAGGATAAGAAAATGAAAAATAGCGGCGCATAAAAAGGAGGGATGTATCCATGCCATTGGAAAACGGCGGGCGTCAGAAGATGTCATCAGGAGAAATACCCCACCTGCAGGAAGACAGTTCCCGGTATGTTGGGCATCCTGACAACACGGATACACAGCCGGACCGGACATACAGGCAGAATCAGAATCCTGACTTGCTCCTAGGAGCTGAAAGGGAAGATATAAACCTCGGGCAGAATGAACAGCCGCAGGAGCAGGCTTACAACAGTGATGAGCAGCGGGATGTATACCAGAGCCAGGAACAATCCTTTAATGAACAGCGGCATAATTATACAGAGAAGTCTTTTAATTCCTATAATTATAGGATATTCATGGAGCAGATCACAAAGACGTCAGAGTCCAGACCCGCCGGACATGCAGATACAGGCGGGAGACAGACACCGCCCCCGCCGATACCTTCTGCGAATCCGGATTCGGAGCTTGCTCTTTCTGAATGGGCACAGGAAAGGATGGACCTTAACGGGAAAAGGATCAGCCTTCTGGAGAAGGGCAGGACAAAAAATGACCAGAAACGGGAAAAATTAAGAAAGAAGCAGCCGTCCATTAAAAAGTATTCCATAAAGGAAGGCGGGTTTGTAGAGCAAAAACTGAGCGAACGCGAGTATAGCAGACTGCGCAGGGATGGGTTGCGGAGATCGGACAGACGGGAAAAAACTATTTCCAGTGCAAAACGCACAGGGAGGCTGCTTTTTAATGATGCAAATATCGAGGAGGACGAGGATGCTGCAGCAGTAAAACAGGCAGTACATAAAAGCACATATGCAGCAAAGCGCGGGATTAAAAAAAATGTCAGGAATATCAGCGGCAAAAGCCATGTCTACAAACGGCTGAAATTCAAGGACAAAAAGGACAGACTGATCGGCAGGGAAGGACAGCGGCTGAAGCATGAACAGGGCAGGATCCTTGCGGTGAACCGGAAAATGTCAGAGTTTGATAAGATGTGTGAGAAGTCTGCGGGAGCAGGCACAATGCCAGGGACAGGAAAACAGGCCGGGGGAGGATCCATCAATAGAACAAATGCATCAGAAGCTGCCCGCCGTGCCGAAAACAGGAAAATACAGCAGCAGAAAAGACAGAGGCAGAGGATAGCGCGCCAGCAGAAACATATCCGTAACGAATCATTCCTCAGACGTGTCCTTTACCAGCACCGGATGAACAAGACTACAAGGAAGGAATGGAGGGTACAGATAAAAAGGAGCAGGACAGTCATAACTTCCATTGCATCGCTCATCAGCATTATGCTGCTGGTGCTGTTCTTTGTAGTACTCTTCCTGATGACATTTCTCAGCCTGTTTGTAGACATAGCCACAAAGACTGTAACACAGAATGATTATACCGTGCTGACAGATGTGACAGGGTATCTCCGGGACCGGGAAGCGGAGCTCAAAAACCTGGTGGAGGGCGAAGGCAGGGATGGGCTGGAAAAGGACCTGGATGAAGAATGCCTTGCGCAGACCGGACAGCATGTATATGAGTTTGTGTATGATCTTCCGGATTTCGGATTTGACGATATCACGCTGATGGCGTATCTCTCCGCAAAATTTTTTGAGTTCGACATGGCGGCGGTGAAGTCTGATCTCGATGAGATATTCAGTCTGATGTACCAGATTAAAACACAGTTTAATGAGTAGGAACG
>CAMWXA010000016.1 GCA_947178035.1 uncultured Lachnospiraceae bacterium
CATACGCGTCGTTATGCAGATGGCGGGAATGATTTTTCAAACACGCTCTAGGATAGCATACTTTGTTTATTTGCACAATACATTCACGTGCAAATCTGCTGCTGTTTACGCCTTCGTTGAAATAAAGTATGTCAACGTCTGATAGGCGTGAACATTAATCTGCATTGGCTGTATCCTAAATTTTTAATGCAAATTTAATGTACACACCGCCTTATTGTGCTATAATGGTTGCAGACAAAAAGGAACACGAAAAGGGGACTATTTTATGGCGTTAACACAGGAAAAAGTGTACACAATCGACGATATCTACGCCCTCCCAGAAGGTCAGAGAGCGGAACTGATTGACGGCAGAATGTATATGATGGCACCTCCCAGCATGAGACACCAGCGCATTCTTATGAATCTTGCTGGCGAAATCCGGGAACACATAAAAAAGCATCACGGTTCCTGTGAAGTTTTTCCTGCCCCGTTTGCTGTATTTCTAAACGAGGACGACATCAATTATGTCGAACCGGATATCTCCGTGATCTGTGACAGGAATAAACTGACTGAGAAGGGTTGTAACGGAGCTCCCGACTGGATTATTGAAATCACTTCCCCGACGAATCCGCAGAACGATTATGCGGTGAAGCTTTTTAAATACCGCACCGCCAATGTCAGGGAATACTGGATTGTAAACCCACAAAAAGAGACTGTTATGGTCTATGACTTAGAGCGGGAGGAGCGGTCAAACCAGTATGATTTTGAGGAAGATATCCCAGTATGCATTTATGATGACTTTTACATCAATATCGCTGATTTGCTATCATAATTGCTGCATTATTGATAAAGTATTACTCATTATTCCCAAAATGGAGGAACATCATGATCAACACAGCAACAAAGTCAACAAATGTCATGAACCGCGATTCAATCTTATCGATCAACAAACCGGAGCCGCAGAGTGTAAAAAACCAGAATAATATCATGACTCTGATCAAAAATACTGGCGGCGCGGGAACTGGCAGGACTCATGATTCCACACATAGCCAGACACAACGGCCGCAATATGGACATCTGCAGGGTCCAACATCCCAGACACAGAGCAGCTCTCCCCAGCAGCCACCGTTTGGACAGCCGCAAACCAGACCGCCGCGACAGCCTCACAATGTCCAGCCTGCACTGACTGCGGGGCAGCAAAACACGGCGGGCACACCTGGTATGCCTGCCGCAAGACCTGTTCCACCGCTCTCAAACAAGGTCCAGAAAGGACAAAAAACGCTGCTCTCCACCACTGTCCTGAACGCTGTCGACGCATGCTTTGGCTGGAATGTCACTGACGCGCGGTGTGATGTCGATGTGTCAGCATTTCTGCTCGGCGCGGACGGAAAAGTCATCGGTGATTCCTGGTTTGTGTTCTACGGTCAGACACTCAGTCCCGACCAGAGCACTCGATTTGCGCAGGGCGGCAGCGCAGACCGCGAAATGATCCAGATCGACCTCACACGGCTGAATCCGCAGGTGAAAAAAATTGTTTTTGTCCTGACGATCAATGACGCACTGCAAAACAGGCTTCATTTCGGCATGCTCAAAGACGCCTATGTGCGGATCATGGATTCATCGGGAAAGGAGCTTGTGAGCTTTCTGATGACAGAATACTACAGCAATGTGATTTCCATGATGATCGGCGAGCTCTATCTGCACAACGGCGCATGGAAATTCAACGCTGTCGGAAACGGTGTCGCAAAAGACCTCGCAGGACTGTGTGAGCTGTACGGCGTGCAAGTTGTTTAACACAGTTCCAGAAACCTTGTGTGACTGCACTGTTAAAATTCCTGTTACTTTTCACACCCGCGCCAAAGTAGTGGAAATCATGCGCCAAAATGCTTGCCCTTTAGCATTTTGTGTGCAAAATCTGTTATAATTCACACCTCAATAGCATATAGGCTAATAAAAACTGACGTGGGTGTGAATTGTAACAAATTCCTATGGAATAAATAAAAGGAGTATCAATCTATGTTGACATTTGAAGTAATCAATGAACTGACCCTAAAAGTCACCTGCCGCGGAAATGATGTGCTGTTCACGAAAGCAGGCTCTTTCATCTGCGGTGAGAACGGCGGGCAGAAAAACTACAAATTCGAAAAGCTGCTGCTCGGACCGCAGCAAAATGCAGGACAGGCGCTGTTAGGCTCACTGATGCGGCGCGTGACGGGTGAAAATCTTCCCCTCATGAAAGTTATGATGAACGGGGACAGCGTTACATACTATGCAAACCATGCCCAGCATGTAGTCGTGTATCAGCTCCAGCCGGGTGAAGTCCTCTCGATCGAGTCCGAAAATATCCTGGCATTTACCCCGGACTGCAAGTACGATGTGCGCTTCATCGGCTGCGGCGTCATCTCCCAGAAAGGGCTTGCCACCTCAACTCTGACAGGACAGGGGCCGAATGCGTATGTAGCGATTTTAATCGACGGAAACCCCATCGTATTGAGCAATATCCAGACACGTTCCACGCTCGCTGTCGATCCCGACGCCGTTGTGTGCTGGATGGGGAACGGCTACTGTGATCCCGACGTCAAGATGGACGTAAACTGGAAAACGTTTATCGGTCAGGCATCAGGGGAATCCTACAGCTTTGAGTGGGGCACACATCAGCCCGTGACAGTCATCATACAGCCCAATGAGCGCGCCAGCGGTATTAATCTTGGCATGGATGGCGGCCGCCTCGGACACAGGCCGAATTAGACAATCAGACAGGGGATTCAAGGCTGCTCTGCAGACCTGAACCCCTGTACGAATCTACACCTGTTTTCTGCAATCTGTTTCTCCATCGCAGATTTCCCAGCATATATTTCTGTTTTCCATCCTGTTTCCCCGACCCAATATTGACTATAACCGTTTTAGTAATTGTTCCATATTTTCCCTGTGAGGAATAATAATGTCTATATCCACTTCGGGATGAACCTTCACATATGCAGTAAGCAGATCCATTAAATTTTCTTTAGACTTCATATAATCATCAACTATGATGTCATCACTGAATCCAAGGCGTTTCAAGATAAGCGCAGATACCACACCCGTGCGGTCCTTGCCCGCCGTACAAAAATACATCACATTAGACTCTGCATTCATAATTGTGTCAATAATATTTTTCATATTATCATCGATCATCTGCTGATATACTATATGCAGATGTTCAAGAGATTTTGGCGTATCACCGCCGCCTGTAACTGGAAGATGATAATATCTGAATCCTTTAATTTCTTTCAGGCTGCATGTTTTTTTGGCAGTCTCCTCATCTGACCTCAAATCTACAATCGTAATTATATTATTATCTAACAGCCATTGGATTTCCTCATTGGTCAAGTTCTCTGGGAAATCACTTCTAAAATATTGATTCGTGCCTGTTGGCAGCACCCGTGTATTTTTTGTCGATTGCAATAAAGAACCCATATAAATAACCTCCTCACCCAAAACGCTTTTATCTCGCAACAATACGCTTATGATGATTTTTTCGATGTCTTAACTCTGATGAAAATACTCCCCCAAACTATTCCCGAATATAATTACAAACCATCTCAAGTACAGCCTCCGCGAACAATTTTTCCGTTGAAGGACACTGAACTTTACTGGAAAAAGGATACCTCTGTGCAAGCTCCGGTGCGGCAAGCCCCCTGTCAGCCGCTTCCAGCATCGGAATATCAAATTCGCTGTCGCCGGCCGCGATTACATACTCTGCCCCGATATGCGCCCTGAACCTTTCAACCGCTCTCCCTTTATTCAGCGCTTTTGGCACGACATACACTTTCGTGCCATTGTTGAAAACATCTACGACTTCCGCATTCAAAACCATTTTCAAGTCTGCGACAACCGCCTCCGGCTCACCACATTTTGTAAATACATACAACTCTCTGATAAAGCGAAGCTCAAAAGTCCTGCGCTTATCCCGGTCCAATATCTCCAAGGCTCTGTGCAGCTCTCCCACACTGTCCCGAATCATCTCCAGCGAATCCCTGTACCAGTCTTCGTCTTCCCTGACACTGGTATTGTCATCTGTAAGAAGTACCCCGCCATTGCAAGCAAGGGCATACGGAAAAGCTCCAACCCCCAGGTCAATCCGCTGATACTGCTCGATCGTCCGGGTCGTTGTCGGCACGATCAAAATCTGACTTTTCTGTTCAGAAAGTCTATGCAAAAGCTGATATGTCTCCTGCGTGACAAAAGAGATTTCCCTCCCCTGGTAAATCTCGACGCAGCGTTTCTCCTCGCCAATATCATGTCGATAAGAATAAATCAATGTATTATCCAAATCCGTATGAAATACAATCATCCCTGCCTCCGCATAAACTTTTTATCCTAAAACATATAAAGGGGCTGTCGGAAATGACGTCTCCGACCGCCCCTTTATCAAATTCACACTTCTGTAAACAACCGATTGGTTTCTCCGGTCTGTTATATTAATTCCAGAGCCCTCTTATACAATGGATCGAGTTCGCAGCCGCAGCTTCCGCATTCTTCGTCTGCCTGTCTGATTGCCGACACTAAGGTATCTTTGTCAGCTTTTCCATCCAGCCATTGTTGAGCCGGAACAGCAATTAAATCCCAGCCGGACGCAGCAAACTTCACCATAATCGTTTTTAGTTCTTCCATCTGTTTTCTCCAATATACGTCCCTTTACTTCTTATTGACAACCATCTTCCGCACCAAATCAACCGGGATCATGGTAATAGAAAGCACTACTACTGCAATCCAGCCTGCAATTCCAAACGGATGACAGCTGAACATATTTCCAATCCACGTAAACACCGGCACCGGAATCAACGCTGCGTTTACAATCACAAACTGTACAAGGATAATCAGGAAGAATACTTTCAAAAATCCTGTATTCTGATCCAATCCCTTAAAGATGGCAAATCCGTCATCTCTGACATTGAAGCCGTTGCACAGTGCACTCACGATAAACAGTACAAAGTAACCTGTCAGATGCTGCTCTTCACTCGCAAAGAGATTTACGAAGAACGGCGCTTTCAGATACACAAAGCTGACAATCGTAAGCCACAAGCCCATCGTCAGAATCTGAGCCATCATTGACTTGCTCACAATGCTCTCGTCCCTGCGCCTCGGCTTCTCGCGCATATATTTCTCAAGCGCCGGCTCATTTCCGAGCATAATCGCGCCGAGACTGTCCATGACAAGGTTTACAAACAACAGATGCGTTACCTTAAGCGGCTCGTCCACGCCAAAGAACGGCGCAATCGCACTTACTACAACCGCGGTCACGTTAATCACCAGCTGGAACTTGCAGAACTTCAATATATTGTGATAAATGGTTCGTCCATAGAGAATCGCATCCTTGATCGACTTAAAGTTATCATCAAGAATAACAATCTTACCTGCTTCCTTGGCCGCCTCTGTACCGCTGCCCATCGCAAAACCGACATCGGCACGCTTCAGCGCAGGCGAATCGTTCACGCCGTCACCAGTCATACCGACGACAAGGTTCATCTCCTGACAGAGCCTTACCATACGGGACTTATCTGTCGGAAGTGCTCTCGCAATCACCCTGATCTTCGGTATAATCTTCTTCACATCCTCATCGGACATCTCATTTAACTGTGCAGACGAGATCGCCATCTCATCATTGCTCTTTAACAGTCCTGCATCCTTCGCGATGGCCACAGCTGTCTCAAGCCTGTCACCGGTAATCATGACTACCTGAATGCCGGCATCCTGAACCTCTTTGATCGCATCCCTCGCCTCAGGTCTCACGTCATCCCTGATACCTACCAGACCGATAATGACAATATCGTCATTGATCCTGCTCTCCACGAGCGGACTCTCAGAATAACCAAACGCAAGCACGCGCATTGCCTTTGCCGCAAGCTCGTCAATCTTTCTGTCCAGCACAGCCTTGTCCATATCCCTGACATTGCCGTCCGCGTCCAGATACTTCGTCGCCGCAGCAAGAAGCCGCTCCGGAGCGCCCTTGTAGAACGTCTTGCCCGTGCTGTCGATCCTTGCCTGGCTGAATTTGTTTGTCGAGTTAAAGCCCTGCTGTGCAGTGACTACGTACTCTGTGTTTGCCGTGAGCGCCCTGAAAGTATCCTCACCGATAAACTTCATCAGCGCCTGGTCCGTGGCATTGCCGCCGATTACCTTGTGCGAGGCGTCAAACATGGACTGTGTGTTTTTACCGATCGCGAGGTCGATCAGTCCTTTGACCTTGCTGTGTTTGCTCAGCTGCGGAATATCAATCGAATTTCCGTCTGCACAGAAGAAATCAACCACTTCGAGCGAACCCTTTGTGATCGTACCTGTCTTATCACTGAAAAGAATATTTAATGAACCTGCTGTCTCAATACCCTCTGCCTTTCTGACAAGTACATTGTGGTCAAGCATCTTGCTCGTATTCTGCATCAGCACGAGGGAAATCATCAGCGGAAGTCCCTCCGGCACCGCGCAGACAACAATAACAACTGCAAGAGAAACCGCGTCAATCACATTCTTGATAATATCTGGTATCGGCTGGGTGAAATATCCAGAAGCACCGCCGTCAAATACAAGAATCGCATGCGCCAGATAAAACAGTGCAATTACAATCGCACCAATGTAGCCGAACGTCGATATCTGCTTTGCAAGTTTTGCAAGCTTTACCTTCAGCGGCGAATCCGGCTCCTCCTCCTGCATCTCCTCAGCCATCTTACCCATCATGGTCTTCAGACCGACTTTTCTGACATCAAGAATACCCTCTCCGTCAAAAATCACCGCACCGCGAAACAAGGAATACTTGTCCACGAACGTGTCGCCAGTAATGTCGTCTGCAAGCTGTACACTTGGATCTGCAGCTGTCTTCTTACACTCCTCCGCCTCTCCGTTCAATGCAGAGTTGTCAACCTTGAGCGCGCCGTCAATCAGGATACCGTCAGCCGGAACCTTGTCACCCGACTGGAGCAGAATCTTGTCGCCAACCACGACATCATCCACTTCAATCACTGTGACGACTCCGTTTCTGTACACCTTACACTTATCCTTCTCGGTGCTGTCTTTCAGCTCACGATACTTGGTATCGCTCGCTACGCCCGTCTTGGCTGACACAAATGCCACCACCAGCACCGCCACAATCGTTCCCAGAGGCTCATAGATCTCTGCATAGCCAAAGAAGAACATGACGATCATCAGCGCTGCAATTGCCAGAAGGATTCTGATCATCGGATCTCCAAAAGTCTCCTTAAACTCCTCCCAGAAGGTGGTAGGCTCCGAGTCCGGAATCGCATTCGAGCCATATTTCCCGCGCGACTCCTCGACCTCTTTGTCACTAAGTCCATTAAATTTCATTTTCCATTTTCTCCTCGTTTCAGTTGAATTTAGATAAATCTATTGATGAGCTCTCTCAGCCCTGGGTCAGTTGTTCCCTGCCCCATGGCATTGAACTTCCACTCGCCGTTATGTCTGTAAATCTCACCAAAAATCATCGCGGTCATGTTTGAATAATCCTCTGAGAGATTATACTTGCACAGCTCTGTGTTGTTTCTGCTGTCCACAATACGGATAAACGCATTCTGAATCATTCCAAAATGCTGCTTTCTCTGAACTGCCTGATAAATGTTTACAACAATGACAATCTTGTCATACACCTGTGGAACAGACGCAAGATCAACAATGATCTGCTCGTCATCCCCCTCACCTGCTCCTGTCAGGTTATCACCCATATGCTGCACTGTCCCTGTCGGGTGTCTCAGATTTCCGAAAAAAATGATGTCCTCATTTGCGCAGAGTTTTCCGTTTCTAAGCAGCAGTGCGGATGCGTCACAGTCAATCGGCTGTGGTTTTGGCGCAAAGAGACCTTTCTTCTTCTGTGGCGCCTCATCCCATCCCAGACCGACAACAACCTTGGAAAGACCCGCATTGTCCTTAGATAAACTTACTTTCTGTCCTTTTTGTAAACTAATTGACATCTCTATTCCTCCTACTCCACATCTACACCAAAGTTTGCACAGAGCGCCGCAAGACCGCCCTGGAAGCCACTGCCGATAGCATTGAATTTCCACTCGCTGCCGCTCTTATACAGCTCGCCAAACACTGCGGCCGTCTCAATTGAAAAATCCTCACCGAGATCATAGCGCAGCATCTCCTCACCGTTTTCTTCATTGTAGATTCTGATAAACGCATTGTTCACTTGACCGAAATTCTGTCTCCTCTGCTCAGGCTCATAAATCGTCACCGTAAATGCGATCTTTGTAATGTTCGCGGGAACTTTTGACAGATCAATCTTAATCTGTTCATCGTCTCCGTCGCCGGCACCGGTGAGATTATCACCCTGATGCACAACGCTTCCTGACGGATGCGAGAGATTTCCATAAAATACAAAATCACTGGAACTTGTAACCTTGCCGGAGTCACTGAGCAGAAATGCTGCAGCGTCCAAATCAAAGTCCCCGCCTGTGTCAAACGCATTGACATCCCATCCAAGTCCTACG
This sequence comes from uncultured Lachnospiraceae bacterium, assembly GCA_947178035.1. GTDB lineage: Bacteria > Bacillota > Clostridia > Lachnospirales > Lachnospiraceae > COE1. The sequence continues at coordinate 8,460 of CAMWXA010000016.1, forward strand.
ACCACCTTCTTTAATCCCGGATTATCTTTCGTGAGACTAACCTTCTGACCTTTTTGTAAACTAACTGGCATTTTTATGCCCTCCATTTCTATTTTTTCCGCTTTTATGCTACTTCTATACCATAATGCCCGCAAAGTGCTGCAAGTCCGCCCTGGAAACCGCTTCCAATGGCATTGAACTTCCACTCCCCGTTATGTCTGTAGAGCTCACCAACAACAACCGCTGTCTCGATCGAGAAATCCTCACCAAGATCATAGCGAATCAGCTCTGTATTGGTCGTCTCGTCAACAATACGGATAAATGCATTGGAAACCTGACCAAAATTCTGTCTTCTGACATCCGCGTCATAGATGGTAACCGTAAATGCAATCTTCTCAACATTGGCCGGAACCTTGGCAAGATCAATCTCAATCTGCTCATCATCTCCTTCGCCTTCACCTGTCAGATTGTCCCCCATATGCTTGACAGACTCGCTCGGATGAGTTAGATTCCCATAAAAGACAAACTCTTTCTCTGTCGGGCATTTTCCATTCGCTCCCACCATAAACGCTGCCGCATCAAGATCGAAATCTGCACCGGAATCAAACGCATTGACATCCCATCCAAGTCCTACCATAATCTTTTTGAGCCCCGGATTTCCTTTTGTCAGGTCGACCTTCTGTCCTTTTGATAAATTGATTGGCATAACTATTTTCCTCCTTACACATAAAAATTGTTAGTTTCTTTTGTCTGGCATATGATACATCCTGTTGAACTCCTGTTTGATCGTTTCAAGTCTTGCCTGATCTGCAATGCGCTTCTGTCTCGCATCATTCTGAATCTGTCTTGTCTCATTGATACCGTCCACAATCGTCCTCCAGGTTGTTTCCAGTGTTTCTATTTTAATAGAGCTGCCTGCTGCCATCGCTGTCGTAAGCTTGGTCTGCTCCACTGTATTCTGCGCATTTCTAATCAGCATTTCATTCGTCTTGGCATCGAGTGCGCTCATCGCCTCCGCCTGTATCTTCTGACGCTTGAGCATAATTGCCTGCGCAAGAGCCTGCTTAAATACCGGCAGCGTAATAATAAACGCTGAATTAATCTTTCTGACAAGGTTCATGTTGCTGAATTCCATCGCCTTGATCATCGGTATCGACTGCATTGCCACACTCTCTGCCGTTCTCAGATCCTGTGTCCGCTGTTCCAGCATCATCAGCGCCTGGTTCAGACTTGAGATCTCAAACTGAATGGAGGTGTCACCTGTCGTCTTCATATCAGCCTCTCTCTGCGCGATATAGGCCTCGATCTCCCTGCATCCCTGCTCTCCGGCAAGAATGTACTTAACAAGCTCATGATAGTAGTTGACATTCGCATCAAACATTGTATTCAGATTACGGTTTGACTGCTTAATCTCCGATTCATATTTTCTGAGCTCGACATAAATCTTGTCGACCTCTTCCCCCATCGTGTGATACTTGTCAAGAATCTTTTCAAGCTGTTTTCTCATATTTCCAAAAAGCTTTCCAAAAAGGGTAGGATTCTCCTGCAGCTCGTCAATGTCAAATTTCTCCATAACTTTTGCAAGCGCATTGAGCATTTCACTGGAATCGTCAAGCTGGGACATGTTCACGTTGTTCAGGACAACATCCGATGCCTTCGAAATCTCTTCCGCAACCTCCGCGCCAAACGATACAATGGTCTCAAGATTATTGATCTCAATCGTACTCACGATGTCGTCAACCTCCTGCGAACCGACAAGCGCCTCATTCATCTGCTGCCTGTCCTCCACAATATCGTACTTTTCTACCACCTCAATCTCATTTCTGGCATCCACAGTACTTGCCATCACAGGCGGCTGCGTCTTTGTTTTACTAAAATCAAGTCCCATATCTCACATTCCTCTCCTAAATAATCGATCACGCCATGAGGGTCGTGAATTTGATGATACCAGCGCCATATTGGGAACCTGCAGGTCATATACATACTCGCCAATCTGGTGCTCCTCCATCAATCTCTTGTTGAAATGTTTCTCTATATTTTGATACCCTGTCGGCACAAAAAATATCACATCAAAACCTGCCAGATTCAAGAAGGCTGTCAATATTGAATCCTCTATAGAAATAATTTTCTCTCCAGTGTTAATATAGATCAGTTTCGGATTCTTCTTTGTGAAATCAAACTTCTGTATCAATCGGACAATCTCTTTGGGCATATTTAAAATCGTCGCTACAATCATATACTCTGTGCCATTTTCAAAGGTTCCCTTAAGCACTTTGCTCTCAATCAAAAGCTGTAATTTATCAAAAATATGCTCTTGAATCTCCTCGCGCAAAAAACTGTAAGGATAGTTCGGATGCTCCCGAATCTTCTTCCTCTGAAGACGACCGTTTCGGAAAAACTCCACTGCATATGTCTTCATAGGATTGGGCACTGTGGAATCAATATATGGAACATTCTTTACGACAAAAGTGTCCTCTACTATCAATTCCTTAATCGAACTCCAGTACTTTTGCACGATACCATCCTTGACCCCTGATATCTTGGCAAAAATCACCGGCAATGTGGCAACACCATTTTCCGTGCTGAAACTTGGACGATATTTTAGCTCTTCCTTCCACAGTATCCGTATCTCTTCGTACATGGTCTGCAGCGTTATGGAAACAGCTTTGTCATACTGATAATTGCGGTATATCCCCGTATCCTGATACATCAGACCATCCAGCTCCCGCTCCGCATGATATGCGACAGTTCCCACCTGCAGGTCCGCACTCTGCTGCGGATACCGGTTCATCGTCAGCGACTCTGCAAAACGAATCTCATACAAGAGATTATCCTCGAGACAACAGCTTGTATTCAGATTGGGATTTAGCACCAGCACATCTATAGGAAGCCGTGCAAGAAACCGCAAAAACATTGCCTCGTTTTCGTCTTTGCAAGGACCCATGTGTATAAAACAGCCCACTTCCGGCATTTTCCAGTTGGAAAACAGCTTCTTCTGGTACCTTTTGAGCCAGCAAATCATATAGACGGCCTTGTTGGTGAGTTTATTGAGATTCCGGTCTGGCCTTCTGGCCTCCGCAAGCATCACATCCAAAAACGCCTTTACCATCACGCGTTGCAGCTCAATATTGGCTGTATATTGTATATTTGCTGATAAATCCATCAGCATCTCATCCTGCCTGGTATAGTTTCTGCGGTTCACCGCTCCAATCTCTTCCATGCCAGGCTTGGGAATACACTCATCGACAATGACAACACGCCGCTGGCTGTTTGTCAGTTCAAGCTGGAGCTGATACAGCTCATTGGCATAGGTCAGCTTATCCTCGACTCCGTTAATTCTGTAAAAACAATTGTAGAAAAGTTTGGGGTCGCTTCCCCTTGACGGAATACTTTTCCTGATATCGGAGAGTCCCTTTCCATCGATCCACGCGTTTGTGCAATTCAGAATCTGCGGCTTTATCCCATACATTCTCTCTGTATTGAGTGCATTCTGTATCTCAGCACGAATCCATTTTAGATTAAAATTGGGCGGAAATGCCTGCATATCCGGCAGCACAAGATTATCAGATATCTGGCTGTCCGCGTCAAGACTTCGATATCGTATATCCCCTCCATATTGCAAAAGGACGACATCACATCCAGCATTTGAAAGGACTGTGATAAGCTGAAGCTCATAGCTGCTGATTTCTCCCTCGTACAGAATCTTGGGTACATTGTTTTCCCCAAGCAGATTGACAATACGCTCAAATTTATAGTATAACCAGCACATAAACTTTATGTATGCATTTTTTAGCATATTGTCATTCTTGCCCGATTTTCGCAGTGTGTCAAGCGTGTCATAGAGTGCCCTTGCGACATTTCCGCGCTGGTAATCATTCATGCGGGGCAGCCATTTTCTCAGGCTCTGCGAGATAAATTCTGTGCTCATGCGGAAATTAAGACCCATAATTTCCTCGTAGTAGGCAAGATGCTTCTCATCTGGATTCGGAATTCTGCCCTCAATAATGACCCCTGACAGTCTTGCCGCCTCATAGTATTTCTGTATAAACAGCCCAATTTCCTCTGTATATCCGTTGATCCTGTAAAAGTACACGCCTTTGCCAGGTCTGTTATCACGTTCCACGAAAAAATCATTCAGATTTTTTATCTTAATATGCGCAAACATATTTTTCCCTCAATCAATACTTCCAATGTCTGTTTTCCAGCATAACACCTAAATTATATCATATAAATCCTATTTATTCAACAAAAACAGAACATACTTTCAAATATTAATTTCTTTTTAACCCAATCTTAATGTTTCAATTGACAAAGCCTTGTGTAAACAGGTTAATGAATTCATATCCAACTGCCATATTAAGATTCTGTGCATCAATCATCTCCAATGTACTGATTCCTATGACCTCCCCGTACATATTGAGCACAGCACCGCCGGAACTTCCCTGTGAAATCGGCGCTGTAAACTGTATCATGTCGACATCGTCCAGTTTGCGAAAACCCGATATAATCCCATCCGATACTGAGTTGAACAATCCTCTTGGACTTCCGATTGCCACCACCTTCTGCCCTCTGACAAGCTTCTGCGGTCCCTTGTATATCGGAAGCGGCGCAAGCTCCCGGTCAATCCTTATCACTGCGAGATCAAGCAGCTGGTTGTACTTGATCACCTGCTCCGTCTTGTAACACTTATCATCATTCTCAATCCGGACTGTAAAAAACTTACCCTCACTCAAAACATGGTTATTCGTGAGAATATAGCCTTTCCTGCCAATCATGATACCAGATCCGGAGGCAAACGGCTGGCCGGAATTGTCATGGATCATGATCATCACAACCGATGATGCCAGCTGTGCAAGCTGTTCATAGCTCATCTCTGTCCGGACTCTGTTATCTGCACCTCTGCTGTTCTGTGCTGCCTGGACACGCTGCGGCATCTGAATACGCACTGGCCCTGACGCAGCAGGCGGCGTTTCCACCCGATGCGGCGGTGTCTGCTGCGGCTGTGGGGCCGGCGTCACTTTTCTGCCATGACGCGGCGGTATCTGAACACGCACCGGCTGCGTGTCATTCTGCACACACTCCGGTTCCTGTTTCCTTCTCCGATCAGGTCTTGGCGGTATTACTACTTTGACACTCTGATTATTATTACTGTTATTTCCTTGTCCGTTTCCCATTATTTTATCCTCTGCACCAAGATTTATTAGCACGATTCTACTCATATTCTACCCACTTCAAGACATAAAGTCAACATAAATGAAAGATTACTACCATTTTATCTCAATGTGTGATATAGTGTATTTGTTTGGATTGTGGCTTTTAATCGCCCTTTGATATAGCCAGAACTTTTATAGGAGATACTTATCATGAACAATTCTTTACTGTATTATAGTGTCGGTGCACTCTTGTACTGTCCTGCCAACAAGAAATCAATCGCCGATTCCATTGTCAACAACCGATTTGGATCAAAATACTCCCTCGCACTGTGTCTCGAGGATACCATACGTGATGACTGCGTGGCAGAGGCAGAGCACATCCTGACGGATACCCTGCACTGTTTGAACCTGCAGTCACAGCAGAGAGCCTTTTATATGCCAAAAATTTTCGTGCGTGTGCGGAATGCCCGTCAGATTGGGAGGCTGCACAAAACCTTTGGGGAAAGCGCAAAACTTGTCACAGGCTTTATTCTGCCGAAATTCTCACTGGAGAATGCGGACAGATATATAGAGGAAATCGTCAAGGCAAATGAAACTTCAAAGGGATTCGTGTACACCATGCCAATTTTCGAGAGTCCCAGCATCATTGACCTGCGGGACAGAGCTGGGATTTTGTATGCCCTGAAAGATAAATTAGATCAGATTGAAGACAGGGTATTGAATATACGCGTAGGAGGAAATGACCTCTGCCACGCATTCGGTTTCAGGAGACATGACGATGAATCCATCCATCAGATACGTCCAGTCGCTGATATTTTCTCTGATATTATCACGGTCTATGGCATGGATTACGTCGTTTCCGGACCAGTGTGGGAATATTATCACAGTCATAACTGGGAAAAGGGTCTTTATCACGAGATTGCGGACGACAAGCTGTGCGGCTTTGTCGGAAAGACGGTCATCTATCCGGGTCAGATTGCTGTCGTCAATGAGGCTTACAAAGTGTCAGAAAACGACTATCAGGATGCCTCTGCAGTCCTCAACTGGGACAAAACATCCCATTCACTGGTGTCCGGCAGTGCCAGCAAAGAGCGCATGAACGAGTACAAGACACACTCCAACTGGGCGCTGCGCACATTACTCATGGCAGAGTATTTCGGTGTGAAAAATTATTAATTAGCAGCCTCATGCTTCTGCCAGCTTTTTGATGATGCCACAGCATTTGTAATGCCTTAGCGGATAAAACGCAATTGGCACGTTTTTTTCTGCGGCCAGTCTTATGATATGTTCGAGCTCCTGACTGCCCTGATATCTCTCGTCAATCAATACCTTCCACGGAACGCGTCTTAGCAGAACGCGTGTTGTCTCTCCAATTCCTGGCTTGATCAGATTGATATCCTCCACATGGAATACTCTGGCAAGCGCGCGCACCTCATCAATGCCGCAGCCGGCAACTCTGCTGCCGGGCGCCGCCTGCGCCGGACAGTCTATCCGATTCTCTCCCATCTCAAAACACCGCTCAATCGCCTCAATGAACTGATAGGACAAATCTGAGTCCGCAAGTTCTCCATAATACACTGCCCCGTGAAAATCCGACGGCCCTATGATATCATCACGCAGAAACGTCCTGCTCACCAACCCCGAAACAGTACAGTTCAGACAGGAGCTCGGAATCAAAATATCCTCATGCGTGCCACACAATTCTGTCACATTGGCGGGATCCGCCACAACTGCAATATCTGCGGAAACACCTGCGTAAGTTTCAACGTCCTTTCGCAGTTCCTCTAAAATCGCGCCCTTTCCAATCCAACCATCCACGAAGAGAAGCTGCTGCGGCTGATACCGCTCAAGCAGATAGTTCATGGCATTCTCATCGATACCTCTTCCTTTTATAATAGAAATCGCATAGTGAGGAATATCAATCTGATATTTCCGGCTAATAAAATGTTTCGCTAAAATTCCTATCGGGATTCCTGCCCTTGCAAGGGATACGATAACAACATCCTTTCCTTTCGCCTGTATCATCTTGTCCGACATCATTCCCACTGCCTGGGCAGTTGGTCTGGCAAATTTTTCGAGTGCCTCCGCATATACCTCCATGTATTTTTTTGTTGGTACATATTCAACCGGAAGCATCTCACTATAATGCTTTCCCGCCTGTATCAGCCGCTCGCGTTCCTCTGTAGGCTGAGGCTTCACAAGCCCTGTGATATCCTTTAGCAGCAATGTTACATCTGCATCCCTGTATGAACTTCTCATGTGATTATCGCTCCTTTGCCATCTGATTCTGACACTTTCTTTGCTCTGCCCTTGTGCAATCAGGCTGGGAATAATCTTTTCCCCTATGCTCACGCTGCCGATGTGCCGCTTTCGTGACACACCAGCGTGTACATAAAAGAAACCCGCCCGCAGATTCTCTCCACGCGCGAGTTTCTCTCATCATAATAACTTTCTCTTAAGCCAATTCGTTCCAATGACTTCTAATTACCAAATATGTAATCAACGGGAAAAGAACTGCACTGGCAACTGAACGAACTACTCCTGTTCCTAAAACAATATTAAATATTGCCGAAAGAACAGAACATGCACAAAGAACGTAAAATCCCATCTTCTGCTGCTTAAACAAAAGCAGTATCACACCTACAATAAGGATGATCTCCAATACGAGGCTGATGATTGCGATTGCTGGCGAAATAGCTATTAAAAGCACGATGGAAATGCAGGACAAAGCGTTCAATACCAATACAATCCAAAGCCAAACTTTAGCACCTGTACCCCACTGCATCATTATCTCCTCCTTCCTTAAGTATTATACTTTCTTTTTCCTCATAAGTACTTCTTTATTTTATTCACTTTTTACCCTTTTGTCAACTATATCCTATATTTTATATTCTCGAAAAAGTAAACTTTGTTATGATTCAAGCCTTATCTAATCTTAGCCCATGATTTTCTCTGCGTCGTTGACTGAAGGAACGGAAGCTCATACAGCATCATTGCCGCCCAGCCAGTCAGATACGCCCACGGCAGGGCGGTGAGACCCATCTCACAGACAAATACAAGCAAAACGCAGGCGACCACGCGCACTCCCATGTTCATCAGACTGCTCCACAGTGTAATCCTCAAATCACCCATTCCGCGGAAATACCCTTGTATGCCGTTTGTGACAGCTGGCACAATGTACATCCATGCAATCAGGTGCAGATACTGTTCCCCCATCACAACTGTCGCTTCGTCGTGCGTGAACAGATGCATGACTGGATTGGCAGAAAGCAGCAGAAAAATCCCCAAAACTGCACCATAGATTAGTTCGATATACATTCCCACACGAAAGGCCGCCCTGACGCGCTTCGTCTCGCCCGCGCCGCGGTTCTGTGCCATCACGCTGGTCATGGCATGTCCAATGTTCTGCTCGGGAATGTAGGCATAGTCATCAATCCGGTTAATTGCGGTAAATGCTGCCGTCGCCGTGACTCCCATTGTATTCACAATTCCCTGAATGCCAAGCTTCCCAAGCTGGACAGTCGACTGCTGCAGCGCGCTGACAAAGCCGTATTGAATAATTTGTTTTAAGAGCACTCTGTCAAATACAATCCATTCTTTTCCCAAATTCAGAATCGGTATCCTTCGCCTGATATATGCCCAGCACAGCAGACAGCTCAGCACTTCGCTCAGCACAGTACTGATGGCACATCCGATCGTTCCCATGGAAAAACAGACGACAAAAATGAAATCACCGACGATGTTGATCACTGCGCTGATTCCCAGAAAATAGAGCGGGGATTTGCTGTCACCCATCGCCCTCAATGTGCTCGCGAAAAAGTTGTAGATAAAATGAAACACCACTCCGCACATTACAATCCGAAGATACGCAGCTGCCTCTGCGCGGATTGCGCTGTCTACCTGCAAGATCCGCAATAGTACTGGTGTGGCTGCCAGTGCAATTACAGTAAGCATCAGCGAAAAAACGACACCGGAAATCATCGCTGTACTCACTTCGCGTTTCAGCGTTCTATAATCCTTCGCGCCGTAGAGTGTGCCGACCAGAATCCCCGCGCCGAGACAGATTCCCTGCACAAACAGGATAATCAGCGTCATTAATGGATTACTTGTTCCAACTGCTGCGAGCGCCTCCTTTCCCACATACTGACCTACGATAATGCTGTCAACAGCATTGTAGGTCAGCTGAAGCAGGTTTCCCAACACCAGCGGAATTGTGAATTTGATGAGAATCGGGAGTATTTTTCCCTGTGTCATATCGTTTGTCATTGTTTTCCTTTTTCTACAATTTGGATTATTTCTGATATCATTTATTATATTTATAGTTCGACTGCCAGTCAACTGTCAACTTTGTTCCATCCCACATAATATGGACGTCCGTTACTTTTCACACCCCAATAACTTATAAGCTGATAAAAACTGGCGTAGGTGTGAATTGCACCTGCCTCCAATGTTACTGTTCACTCCGTTCCAGTAACAGGAAAAAATCCATGCAAAAATTGCAATACGAACTTCGTTCGTACGCAAATGGATTTTTGCTTTTCAAGCTGTACGTTTTCTCACGAAATGCGCAGTTCAGCGCATTCCTGACCTGTGAACAGTAACCCTCCAATCTGCCCGATTTTCCAACACACAAATCTTTATTGCGTGTCAAAGTTTCGTATGCTATACTAGAGCGTGTTTGAAAAATCATTCCCGCCTTCTGCTCCGCAACCGAATTGGAATTATGTGAAAACAACATTCCATGAACGGCGGGTTGACTGAACTGAATCTATCCACAGATTTGCTATATGAACTATAAAAGAGGAATTTTAATGAAACTATACCTTGCCCCGATGGAGGGAATCACAACTTACATCTACAGAAACGCCTACAATCGCTATTTCGGCGGTATCAACAAGTACTTTACGCCATTTATCGCCAGCAGGAAGATGAACCGGCGTGAATTGAACGAAATCCTCCCGGAACACAATGAACAGATCGAAGTCGTACCGCAGATTCTGACAAACCGCGCGGACGAATTTCTGCAGATTGCCACCAAAATAGCTTCGTACGGCTATCAGACAGTAAATCTCAATCTCGGCTGCCCTTCCGGCACGGTCACTGCCAGAAAGCGCGGCGCAGGATTTCTGAGTGTCCCTGACGAGCTGGATAACTTCTTGTATGAAATCTATGACAAATCACCGCTCAGGATTTCCATCAAGACAAGAATCGGCGTGGAATCAGTCGATGAATGGGAACACATCCTTGCAATCTACCAAAAATATCCGATAGCCGAGCTGATCATACACCCGCGCCTGCAGAAAGAATTGTACAAGTTCACCCCCCATAAGGAAGCCTTTGCAGCTGCCGCTGCCGCCTTGACGGATATTCCGCTCTGCTACAACGGCGATATCACTTCCCCCAAAAGCTATGAGACACTCCTGAACACTATCCCCGCGGCAGACTGCATCATGATTGGGCGCGGTATTCTCAAAAACCCTGCACTGACCGCACAGCTAAAAAAGTATGACACCGCAGAGCTGTATACAAAGGAAACGCTCAAAGCCTTTCACGATGAAATCTTTGCCGGGTACTCCGCCCAGATGGCAGGGGAGACACCGACTCTGTTCAAGATGAAAGACTTGTGGACTTATCTGAGCGAAAGCTTTGCTGCATCGGACCGGTATCTCAAGAAAATACGCAAGGCCTCAGACTATGCAGCATACAAAATTGCTGTCAGCAATCTGTTCCGGGAGTGTGAACTCAGAAAATGGGCTGCTTCATAAATCAAAATCATTACAAGGCTTATCAGTCAGGACAACTCCACTGACGACACACAATTATACATCAGCATCGCAATCGTCATCGGACCCACGCCGCCCGGAACCGGCGTGATGGCACTTGTGTGCGGCGCCGTTTTCTCAAAGTCAACATCGCCGCAGAGCTTGTTGTTCTGGTCCCTGTGGATTCCGACATCGATGACTACAGCCCCCTCCTTGACAAAGGAATCATCGACAAATTTGGGCTTTCCGACAGCCACCACAAGGATATCAGCCTGCCTTGTGATCTCTTTCAGATTCTGCGTGCGTGAATGGCAGACTGTGACAGTGCCGTTTTCCCTCAACAATAACATCGACATCGGTTTGCCCACAATGTTGCTGCGTCCGATGACGACACAGTGCTTCCCAGAGATTTCGATGCCGGAACGCTTTAGCAGCTGGATAATGCCAAGCGGCGTGCAGGACACATATCCTTTGCTGCCCACACAGAGCGCACCGACATTCTTCTCGTGAAATCCGTCCACATCCTTCTCCGGCGCAATCGTCTGTATCACTTTCTCCTCGTTGATCTGCTTCGGGAGCGGAAGCTGGACAAGGATACCGTTCACCTTGTCGTCCGCATTGAGCTTCTGTATCAAATCCAAAAGCTCCTGCTCTGTCGTCTCCTCCGGAAGTTCGTATGCCAGCGATTCAATCCCAATATAGGCACACGCCTTTTTCTTGTTGCCCACATACACGCTCGACGCCGGATCACTGCCCACCTGGATCACCGCAAGGCAGATATTCCTGCCCTGCTCCTTTAACCCTGCAGCCTTCTCTTTGAGCTCATCCTTAATTTCCTGCGAAATCTTTTTTCCGTCTATGATCTGATACATCTCATGTTTCTCCTTTATCCTTTTCTACTCAATCCGCTTAAAGTCAGATGCGGGATGCTTGCACCAGGGACATACAAAATCATCTGGAAGAACATCGCCCTCGTAAATGTACCCGCATACTGTGCAGATAAATCCTTTTTTCTTTTCTGCTGCTGCGGGCGCTGTCTTAATATTTTTCTGATAATAACTGTATGTCACGGAATTATCCGCCGACAATACCGCCCCGTCGGTCACATCCGCAAGAAACAGCGTGTGCGTGCCAAGGTCTGTCGCAGAAACCACTTTTGCAGAGAGGTATGCATTGGTCTCCTCTGCAATATAGATCACCCCATTTTCCGCCCGCTGGAAAGTGACCGACTCTGTCTTATCCACATCCGCGCCGCTCTGGAATCCCCAATGCTTGTAGGTATCAAACTTTGAATTTTCTGTCAGGATCGACACATTGAACACGCCAGTGCGAACGATCATATCATGTGTGTAATTCTTCTTGTTGACCGCCACCACGATACGGTTTGGCTCCGTCGTCACCTGCGAAACGGTGTTGACAATACACCCATTATCCTTGTCGCCCTCCTTCGCGGTCAGTATAAACAGTCCATACGTTAAATTATACATTGCTTTGTTGTCCATTTAAATCTCCTCCTTATTTTATGCAGTATCTTTCCGAATTTTAATCTCCTTCATACTGTCAAGCCCGGAATCCTTACTATCGTACTCTTTGGAGTGCAGTTCCGGGAATCTGCCTGGGCTCTGGATATCCTCGCCCCACATGCGCCGCTCTAGCCGCTCTGCATAGGGCTGTGTATCAAAAACCGCTTTCTTACTGCAGCAGAACGGATGTCACATCGTGTACCTTCACTATAACACAACCTGACCAGACTTGTAAATCCAGACGGCAGCTTATTCATCGAATTTTCATTTTGATCTTGCCTTTTCAGATACTTTCAAGGAAAAAGGCCGTAAAAAATGACAGCCCGTTTCGGGCTGTCCGTCATATGCTCCGTGAAATCACCTTGTCAATCAGCCCGAACTCCAGCGCTTCCTGTGCGGACATATAGTTGTCCCGCTCTGTTGCGAGGGCGATTTCCTCTATCGATTTCCCTGTATTTTCTGCCAAAATGCGGTTTAACCGCTGCTTGTTTCTCTGCATGTGGTCAGACATAATCTTGATGTCTGTCGCCTGTCCCTGAAAACCGTTTCCGTGAATTGCCGGCTGGTGTATCATAATCTCCGCGTTGGGCAAAGCAATGCGCTTGCCCTTTGTCCCGCCTGCAAGCAGAAACGCACCGAAGCTTGCCGCCAGTCCGACACAGATTGTCGACACATCACACCTGACGTACTGCATTGTGTCATAGATGGCAAAGCCTGCCGTGACAGAACCGCCCGGACTGTTGATATACAGCTGGATATCCTTCTCCGGGTCCTCACCCTCCAGGTGAAGCATCTGCGCCACGACAAGGCCCGCTGAGGTGTCACTTACTTCCTCTCCCAGAAAGATAATCCTGTCTGACAACAGGCGCGAAAAAATATCATAACTGCGCTCGCCCCTGCTTGTCTGTTCAATGACATATGGAATCATACTCATGCTGCCATCCCGCCTCCCATCCTGTAGGCTGCACCAGCACAGTACTGCTGCGCGCGCAGTGTAATCTTAGTCTGTTTCGGATAAAATACACCCTTTTTCCGATACGCCTGCGGTGTGCACTGATACAGCCGGCTGAACGCGAGCGTGAAAGCCTGCTGCGAATTGTAATGCGCCTCATAGGCAATATCAATAATAGGCCTTTGGGTTTCAACAAGTTTCATCGCCGCCATCGTCAGCCTCCGCCCCTGTATATATTTGTATATCGTACAGCCGGCCTGCTCCGCAAAAGTGCGCGCCATATAAAACTTGGAATAGTGCAGCGCCCCTGCTATTTTATCCAGCGAAAGGTCTTCCTCTATATGCTCATCGATATAGCACACCACTTTTTCCAGCACTTTCTCATCATTCATCTGTGCAATCCTCCTTCTTCTGATAGGCACAGTATAGCATAGATTCCCAGACCAGTCTTAATAGAAATTGCCCTCTTAAAAGCATGTCTTAACAATTCCCAACCAATACCTTTATAAAGATTCTGCAGCAAAATCCGTTAGTATGATTTCTGGAAAACCGAACCCGCCATCGGTGAAACGATGCAATCTGCCGCACAAGCCGAATCCCAAGTCCATGCTCAGGCAGTTTGTCCAGCTTAGAAGACGACCGAAAGCCTTTGAGCTGCTTCTCGCTGACACCGCACCCGTTGTCCGATACTTCCAATTGAATCCCTCTGAAAATCCAAAGGCTCCGGCAGGTCAGACTGACCCTGATCTCGCACCCCTGCGGATTGTGGTTGATCGCATTGTTTACCAGATTTTCAATCATCCGCTTGATCAATTCCCTGTCTCCCCGAACGCAAAACTGCTCCAGTG
>CAMWXA010000017.1 GCA_947178035.1 uncultured Lachnospiraceae bacterium
GCGTTATACTGTATAAAGTAACCAAAAAATAAGATTTATGCAGAATAAATTTGTAAATCTGTGACATGACGGAAATGAAGTATCAGAGGACAATATACAGAAAGGAGGAATACGGCTGGCGGGCAGATAAGGAACTATTACAGTTCCTGGGCGAGTCGTAAAATGATGGCAGAATATTTATCACCAGGAGTTTATGTGGAAGAATTTGAGTCAGGTGGTAAGCCTATGGAGGGTGTCAGTACAAGTACAGCCGGGCTTGTAGGGCTTGCCGGTCGCGGACCAGTGGAGGGCTTGCCGCAGCTGGTCACAAATTTCTCTGATTTTAAACGGAAGTATGGCAGTTATCTTTCAGAGAATGAGTATGGTGAATATCGCTTTTTGGCGTATGCAGTAGAGCACTTTTTTATTAACGGCGGTTCACGCTGCTTTATTTCCCGGGTTGCACCAGGCGACGCGAAGTGTTCTGTGGGTTGTGTACCTGACAGTGAAACACCCGTATTAAAGCTTACTGCAAAAAATCCAGGAAAATGGGGTGACAGCATACGCGCAGTGGTGACACCGGCCAGTAAAGCCAAGACACAGGTTTTACAGGAAACAGAGGGCGTGAGCGGAAAACAGTACAGGGTAAAGAATGCAGGCGGTTTTAATGTCGGGGATGTTGTTGCATTCTCGGATAAAAAGACAGTTGTCTATAACCGGATAAAAAAGAATCAGGACAATGTACTGGAGTTCGAGGAGGAATTTGAAGGAAGCCTTGTCGATACCAATCTTCTTCCAGTAAAGACTTTGACAACCTGCGAATTTCATCTGGAAGTGAAGTTTGACGATCAGGTAGAGTTATATGAAAATGTTTCTTTTAATATTGAAGCGGCAAATTATATTTCTAAGAAAACAGCGAAATCAGATCTGATTATGGCAGAATACGCCGGCAAGGCGACTGAAGGAATTGTGCCTCCGTTTGAAGAGATTTGCGGTGTGGGAGACGAAGCGTTAGTTACTGTTTCTCTGTTAAATGGATCAGATGGCAGTGTTTCTGGTATTTCAGCAGCGGATTTTATCGGACAGGATAATGGTGCTGGAAAAAGAACGGGTATTCAGGCATTTCTTGATAATGATATGGTATCCATTATGGCAGTTCCGGGAGTTACCGATCCCAATGTGCAGCTGATGCTTGTGGCGCACTGTGAGGGATTGGGGAGCCGTTTTGCAGTGCTTGATGTGCCAAAGGATGCAAAAAAGATAGATGACATCATTGCGCATCGTGATATCTTTGACTCAGAGTATGCGGCGCTTTATCATCCTTGGATCGAAGTGTTTGATCCGCTGGACAAGAAAAATATTGCAATACCGCCGTCGGGTTCAGTAATTGGTATTTATGCGAGAAGTGACAATACAAGAGGGGTACATAAGGCTCCGGCCAATGAGACGGTTCGGGCCTGTGTGGGGCTGGACTGCCAGTTCAATAAGGGTGAGCAGGATATCTTAAATCCAAAGGGCGTCAATCTGATTCGCTCTTTCCCGGGTATGGGAATACGGGTATGGGGAGCAAGAACGGCGACCAGCAATCCGAGTTGGAAGTATGTCAATGTGAGGCGACTGTTTATCTTTATCGAGGAATCTATCAGAGCCAATACAAACTGGGCTGTTTTTGAGCCAAATGACGAGACTTTATGGGTGCGTGTAAAGCGGACAATTGATGTGTTCCTGAATGGATTGTGGAGAAATGGTTATCTTGCCGGGGCGGCTTCGAGTGATGCATTCTTTGTGAATATCGGCCGGGATACGATGAGCCAGGATGACATTGACAATGGACGGCTGGTTTGTGTCATTGGCGTTGCGCCTGTAAAGCCGGCTGAATTTGTTATCTTTCGAATTTCTCAAAAGACAAGTTCGGCAGAATAGTTGTTGCTGTCCATGCCATCGGATTTTGGGACATTTCTGTCTGTTGAAGACGGAAACAGCAATAATTTGGTGCATGGTTCTGACGATGTTGATGGCTGAGAAAACAGTAAGAAATCATTAACAGAGAATAAGGAACTGCAGAGTGCAGTCTGCATCATGTATTTTTCTACAGTTCCGAAAGAAAGAGGTGTAAGAGGATGGCGGGTTATCCACATGCGAAATTTAGATATAAGGTTGAGATTGATGGCTTGGAGGCAGGCGGATTTTCGGAAGTCTCCGGTTTTGATGCTTCGATTGATGTGATTGAATACCGTGAGGGCGATATGGTGCAGACACCGATGAAACTTCCTGGGTTGAAGAAATATGGAAATATCACATTGAAGCAGGGAGTGGCAGACAGTGATGTGCTTTATCAGTGGATGGTATTGGGCGTAGAAGGTGAGGTTGACAGGAAAACACTCACAATCACACTGATTAACAGTGCAGGTGATGATGCTGCGTCATGGCAGGTGATCAATGCATGGCCGACAAAGTATACCGCACCGGATTTTAATGCGACTTCTTCCGAAGTGGCCATTGAGAGCTTGGAAATTGCCCACGAGGGAATGACGAGGGTGTCATAAATTAAGTGTAGACAGCGCTGCTGTACAGCGGCGCTATTTTCGAAAATAAGAGATACAAAGGTAAGGAACAGTTCCTAAGGAATCGTTATATAGGAAATGAGGAAAAACATGGAGACTGATTTTCAGGAGGAGTATACATTTACGCTTCCGCGCGGATACCGGGATGAATATGGAACCCTGCATAAAAACGGTGTGATGCGGCTGGCAAATGCGGCGGATGAGATTTTGCCGATGAAGGATCCACGTGTGCAGCAGAATCCAAGTTACCTGACAATTATTCTGTTGGCACGTGTTGTAAAAAAGCTGGGCGATCTGCCAGCTGTTGACACAAAGACAATTGAGAAGTTATATACGATGGATCTGGCGTACCTCCAGGATTTTTATCAGAGGATCAATGCGATGGAGCAGCCTGTATATAGGAATATATGTCCACATTGTGGAAAGGAAATACAGATTCCTGTAAATTTTATGGAAGCCGACTAATGCGGCTGTATCCGGAAGATAAGATTTACGAGGAGGCTGCGTTTATCGGCTATTATATGCATTGGAACCGCAGCGAAATTCTTGCGATGTCCCACAAGGAACGAACCCGCTGGTGTCAGGAAATTTCCAAAATCAACAGCAGGCTCAATGATGAGCCGGAGAATGTATTTGATCTGAAAGGGTGATGACAGATGGGGATGCACGAAAATCTTGTGATAAACAATCGTTTTTTGGTATACATTGGCTTGAATAGGCTTTCTTTTGCAAAGGTAAGCGGACTGGATGGTTCCGCGTCAAAGGAAGCGTATGCTGAGGGCGGGGATAATTATTCTGCACACACAATGATAACGCCCAGGGAGCAGCTTCAGACAATTCGAATGGAGCGGGGACTTCAACTAAAAAACAGCCAGTTAGACAGGCTGTATCCAGGAATGTGGATTCCTACGCTGGAGATTATTGTTGGCGACCAGAGGGGAATCCCGGTATATGACTATTTTGTAACGTCCGCATATGTGACAAAATGGGATGCAGGTGGTCTTGATGCCACAACGGGAAATGTGATGATTGAAGTTTTTGAAATGGAACATTCAGGGCTTAGCAAGATGCGTATTTAGGTAACTGACATCATAGCGAATCGGAATTGTTTCAGGCTGCACGGCCATTTTTCTATGAAAGTGGTACGGTATTTTCACAGAAAAGATGATAAGACGGTCCGACAGAGCAGCGGTGACGGGACATGGTAATCGGGCAGATGGTGATTGGAAAAAGAAGGATTGGGAATAAAAGCATTGAGAATAGAAGCATTGGATATAATCACAGTGCGTTTGTAAATGACATATCTAAGAAATATAAAAGGACAGGTGAATATGTCTATGATGGCGTTTCGCTGACTTTTCTGTGGCCAAATCAAGATGCAGGAACAAAAGAATCCAATGTCCGCATCGCTTATCAGCTGATGCTTCAGCAGCTTTATTTTCTCACACACAATACAATTCTTGTCAATAAAAAGGAGATTTTGCAAGGAATCACTGCTTCTTTGGTGGGGCGGATTGAGATAGTGCGGCAAGAAAACCGTGTGGAAGCAGTGCGGCTTGTGTCTCTTATTCGACAGATGAGAGAGACAAGAGACCAGGAGATTCTTATGCGCATTGCACATGAAATTGAGGATCGGCTTGGCGTCAACCGAAGCTTTGATTCTGAGGGCAGGCGTGCAAATGAGACAATGGATGGAGACAAAAGTGTCAGAGAGATATTAGAGAATGATATAGAACACACATTTGAAATCCATAAGAATATAGCAAACAGTGCGCTTACAGATGTGGTAAAGAGTAGTGCGGCAAGGGTTTCTGAAATGCTTCAGACCATGAATGAAACGCAGTTTCAGGAAATGCAGCAGTTCTTGATAGAGGCATATGAAAAACAGCAGCTTTCCCGATTGATTGATGCAAAGGAGCACACGACTGGCACTGCATCAGGGCTGGCACATAGACAGAAATATGCGCACAGCGCTGTCATTGACCGTTACTTTGCAGGACTGCAGTTGATGATTGTGTCAGAAGTATCGCAGACCCAAAAGACAGATTTGCGGGAAACGATCTTTGAACAGCAGAGGAATCTATTGCACAGGGTATACGCAGAAAGCACGGAGCAGGAGCAAACAGAATTTGCATCATATCTTGAGCAGGCAAAACTTCTTTACAAAACTGAAGAAAGGGCAGTCAAAGGATACGAGAATGCTCTGCGCTCTAAAATAGCAGGGAAGACAGCAAGTGAACTCGAGAGTAAACGAACCAAAGAACCAGAAGAGCGAAGGATAGGCGATCGAGTAATCAATGAGCTCGAGAGTAAAATAACGCAAAACATTACAGAACAAAGAACCAGAGATAAGATAATTAATGAGTTTGAGAGCAAACGAACCAAGGAACTAGAAGAGAGAAGAATAGGCGATCGAGTAATCGATGAGCTCGAGAGCAGAATAAAGAAAGAAACAGAAGAACAAATAACAAGCGGTAAAGCAGTCAACGAGCTCGAAACCAGGCTGATAAGAGAAACAACAGATCAGAGAGAGACCAATTTGATAAGGAAATCAACAGAAGAAATCGAGACTCGTCTGATAAAGGAAACAACAGATCAGATAACAAATGAGCTTAATAGCAGATTGACAAACGAAGCAGCAGTCCGAATAACAGATGAAATACAGAACAAATTCGCTGCTGTAATTACAAATGAGAAAATCAATCAGGCAGAGAATCAACTGGTGGACGCTCAGATGGTAAATCAGAGTCCAACCGGGTGGCCGGATTGCGCAGCTGGAGAAACGATTCGTATCACAGACAATGTGTTGATAACCGCAATAATGAACAGAACAGCGAAAGTGTCTGAAATACTCCAGACAGTCAGTGAAGCCCAATTTCAGGAAATGCATCAAATCTTAATGAAAGCATATGAAAAACAGCAGCTTTTCCGATTGATAGAAACAGA
The DNA here is from genome assembly GCA_947178035.1 of uncultured Lachnospiraceae bacterium. Taxonomy (GTDB): domain Bacteria; phylum Bacillota; class Clostridia; order Lachnospirales; family Lachnospiraceae; genus COE1. The sequence goes on from CAMWXA010000017.1 coordinate 5,490, forward strand.
GGAGAGCCGGACTGGCATGGTATCAGGGCTGACGTATAGGCAGAAAACTCGATACAGTTCTATCCTTGACCGTTACTTTGCAGGACTGCAGTCGATGCTTGTGCCAGGAGTCTCACAGGCACAGAAGAAAGGTGTGCAGGAAACGATTTCTGAACAGCAGAGGATACTGCTGCGCAAAGTATACACAGAAAGCACGGAGCAGGAGAAGGCAGAATTTGCAGCATATCTTGGAGAAGCAGAACTTTTTTATAGAACAGCAGATAAGACAGCTAAGGAGAACGAGACCATTTTGCGCAATAATACAATAGAGCAGACAGCAAGTGAGATCGAGAACAAATTAGCGAAAGAAGCAGCAGAACAAAGAACAAGCGGTAAAGGGAAACAGATAGGTATTGTATCAAAACTGACATATAGACAAAAGAATGGACACAGTCTGGTTATTAATCGCTATTTGGAGAAACTACAGTCTATGATTACATCGACTGCAAAACGGACGAAAAAAACAGATGCGAAGGAAACGATTTTTGAACAGCAGAGAAATATCTTGAGGAAAATAATTGCAGAAAGTACAGTGCAGGGCAAAGGGAAAGGAGACCTGTTAAGCAGGATATATGCAGAAAACACAGCGCAGGAGAGCGCGGAAGCTGCCTTGTATTTTGAAAAGCCACGACTTTTATATAAAACGGTAGTAAAAGCAGACCAACAGCAAAAAGAGACAAAAATACAAGAGATTGTCGAGCATTGTGTGAAGCGTACAGTAAGGGCTGCGGAAAGCGGGACTGTAAGAAAGCAGATGGATGACCAGAAGAATGAGATCGCGCAGTTAAAGGAGAAGGTACAGCGGCAGGATGAGCAGCTCAACGAGTTTCTCAGAAGCGATAACAGAGCGCTTAATATGGACAGAATGTATCAGGAGATTGAGAAGCGGATGGAATCGCGGCTTCATTTGGAGCGGCTGCGGCGTGGCCTGTAGGATAGGGAGGTGTAGGCGTGGGATTTGTGAAGGCAATGCTTTTGGTGGAGGAGGGGCTTCCGATTATTATACAGTTTAATCCAAAAGAGTACAGCGTGTCCAACGGCGTAAAGTACTCCGAAAAAAGTATTCCCGGTCAGGAGGGCGCGATTTTACAGTTTGTGGCCGGGGAAACACCGACGCTCACCATGAATCTGTTGTTTGATACCTACATTCCGCCGACGATGGAAATTCCAGTCGAGGGAGGAATCGATGTGACGCTTCTCACGAGACAGGTTATCGCACTGACGCATATCAAAGGGACGCTGCATCGACCGCCAATGGTGACTTTTCTGTGGGGAAGTGTCACCTTTAAAGGGGTGGTGACAAGCGTAAAACAGCAGTTTACAATGTTTTTGCCGATCGGGATTCCTGTGCGTGCAAAGCTGGATGTGACGTTTAAGTCGGTAAACCAAACTGATTTTTTGAGGCTTATGACACCGCTGGAGTCCCCTGACCGCACGAAATTCCGCACAATAAAGGAGGGCGATCAGCTGTGGCGTCTGGCCGAGGCAGAATATGGTTCTGCGGATCAGTGGCGTGTGATTGCCAAAGCAAATGGAATATGCAATCCATTGGATATTTATCCAGGTCAGGTCATAAAACTCCCGGCATTATGATGGTGTTATGCAAAGGAAGAAGACAGTATGGCAGATTTGATGAAAGACAGTACAAGCTTTGAAACCCTGAAAACAAAATATGGAAATTTTGCGGTGCCTGCCGTAAAGATCACTTCGAATGGATTCGATCTCGTGGGTCTTCTTCAGGTCAAAATTAGTCAGGTCAGTGTGGATCTTTCATTCGGCGAGGCGTGCAGCGCAAACTTTACAGTGGAGGATGCCTATACATTGACAACACGGATGTTTTCTCCGGCAGTCACTTCGGTTTTGGCGCTTGGTTCTATTGTCACAGTGGAGCTTGGTTATGGTTCTTCGAGAACAAGGGTTTTTAAGGGATTTATTTCTGAAATAACGACAGATTACGGTGATGCGCCTTCCATTCAGGTCACAGCTTTGGATGTGGTGCGTCTGCTGATGCAGAACTGGAAAAATTGTAAATATGAGGAAAAGACCTATGCTGCAATCGTGAAAAGCGTTATGCGTAAATACCTCAGTCTATGTAGCAATTTTAGCAATGTCGAGACAAGTGCAGATGATCTGGAAGGCGTGACGCAGAATTCTTCTGATTTTGAATTTCTAAAGGAGCTTGCAGGGAAAGCAGATAAAGAATTTTTTATCTTTGCGGGAGCGGTTTATTTTCGGACACCGCAGAAACAGAGCAAAGAAATCCTGACGCTGGAATGGAGGAAGAATCTGTTGTCCTTTCAGCTCCGGGAGAGCTACTGCTATGAGAAAATTATCGTTCAGGGGATTGATAAGAATAAGACGGTAAGAATTGAGGAGAGCGATACAGTAAAATCGCCCAGTGCACTTCCGCTGATGACAGCACCTTTGGAAGTGGTAAGCCAGTATGCAGATATTAAGGATTCTGCACAGGCAAAAAAGAGAGTGGCAAGTTTAAAGCACGAAAAAGAAGTTGGTCTCAAGAGCGGTTCTGGAAGCTGTATCGGACTTCCCGAGCTTGTTCCGGGTAGGTTTATCTATATAACCGGGATTGAGGGAAAGCAAAATGAAAAGGTATATTTGAAAAGCGTGAAGCACACTTTTGATGAAAGTGGTTTTGGGACAAGCTTTACACTGGGAGGTTGACAGTTGAGTGCTGAATTATATGACATGATATTTGACAAATCACCACAGAGACAGTATATGGACAGTGTCTGTCCAGGATTGATGCTCGGAACGGTCAAACAGAATTGGGATAAAGAGCACCCAGGTATGGTGATAGTAGAGTATTCCGTCGGGGAAAAGGGAAAATCCACCTCGGGCTGGATTCCCGTAGTGCAGAGTTATGCAGGAAAACAATATGGCAGTTATATGCTGCCAGAGATTGATTCTATTGTTGTAGTTGGGTATTTGCTCGGTGAGCTGGACAGCCCAGTGGTGTTAGGCTGTCTGTGGAACCAAAAAAATGAACTGCCTTCAGAGACAGCAAATGACAGCAATTCCATTAAAAAATTTATCACAAAGGGCGGTCATCAGATAATTTTTGATGAGACAAAGGATGAGGAGTGTATTGTCATCAAGACAAAAGGAGCGCTGAATATATCGCTTGAGGACAAGGAACAAGTGATAACAGTCAGCGATCAGAGCGGGGAAAATCTCTGTAGAGTGGATGGCAAAAAGGGTGAGGTGTCAATAGAGGCCAAAAAGAAACTGATTCTGCAGTCCAATGGAAAACCAATGGTGACGCTGGATGGAACGGGGAAGAAGCTGACACTGGAGGCAGACAATATTGACCTTGCGGCTGGACAGGCATTAAAAATAAAGGGCCAGAGCACAAAGATAGAAAGTAATATGCTCGAAGTCAAGGCGCAGGGCAGTCTCAAGGCACAGTCAGCCGCGATGATGGAAGTCAAGGCAGCAATGCTCAAGGTGCAGTGAGAGAAAACAGTGTAACAAAGGAGTAATTTGCATGGACTTTTTGGGACGGGGCTGGAAATTTCCGGTTCAGGTGGACGAGGCGACTGGATATATCAAAATGTCCGCGTATGAGGAGGATATCCAGGAAGCCATACGCGTGATACTGATGACAAGAAAGGGTGAGCGCATGATGCTGCCACAGTTTGGATGTGGAATACAGGAGTTTGCCTTTGAAACCCTTGAGCCTTCGATTCTTTTACAGATGCAGATGGAGATACAGAATGCACTGATTATATGGGAACCGCGGATTATGGACATTCAGGTTCAGGTAGAAGTTGACGCGGAGAGGGAGGGGCGGCTCAATCTGTTCATTAGTTATGTGGTGCGGTCCACCAACAGTCCTTATAATCTGGTGTACCCTTATTATATCAATGAAGGAAACGTGGAGAATCTTTAAAAATACGGGAGGTAAAAGTCTTGGAGCTTGACGGCAGAACGAAGGAGTATTTGATCGAAACGATCCGGAAAAAGGCAGAAGCGTACACGCCGGAATGGCGTTTTGACGAGGCGATGCCGGATTCTGGTGCAGTGCTTGCCTTTCTCTTTGTGGATATGTTTTCAGGAACAATTGAACATTTCAACAGGATTCCTGAAAAGTGCCATATAGCGTTTCTGAATAAGCTGCAGGCCCATCAAAGACCAGCAGCGCCCGCAGAGGGTTATATCACATTTTTTCTTGTGAACAATGATGTGGAAGGTACTCCTGTACAGCGCGGAACACAGCTGACTGCAGACGGTGAGGATGGCAGACAGCACCTGTTTGAGACAACGGACGATGTGTTTGTAATGCCGTCAGCGCTCCAGGAGATTTTCCTGAGCGTGCCCAGCCAGGATAAAATATCGCTTTTGTACAAAAAAACGGAGAAGATGCCCTTTGCCGGGCAGTTTCCGCTTTTTTGCCAGGACAGAGAGAATTTACAAGCCCATAGCATCACAATTCAGCACAAGTCTGTCTTGAATATCAGAAAAGGTTCGGAGATAACAGTTACTTTTACGGGTAAGGATTTTGAGGGGAGCTGTCTTTGGTCAAAAGACAGTGCATGTTTTGCATACTATAGCGAAGAGGGGCTTCAACGCTTCGCAGAAGAGCGGTTTGAGAATGGAGCATTTGTGTTCACAAAAGACGCACAGCAGCCGCCTTTTGCAATGTTATACGATGAGAACGGAGACGAGCAGGGTTATGGAATCCGCATAGATATCATAGATGGTAAGCGTTTCCAGGGCAAGTACTTTGAGAACGTCTATATCCGCTCAAAGGGTGAGGCGCTGCCCGAACTCATTTACGCGGATGGCGCGGAGCAGTCTGCCCGTATCTTTTTTCCGTTTGGTGAGAGGCCTATGCCATACATGGAATGCTATGTTGCGTCGAACGAGGTATTTGGCAAGAAAAATGCAGTGATACATATGGAATTTGACCTGGATTTTCTGAGTGTCCCGCTGGAGGAATCCGTGACAGAGAAACCGATAAACTGGAAACTGATTATGCGGCGGTCAGAGATTCAGGTGGATCAGGAGTATGATATCAGCATCCGCAGTGTCATATGGGAATACTATAACGGTGAGGGATTCCGGCGGTTATTTGAAAATGACAGATATGACAATGTCTTTTCGATTGACAGCGGAACAAATCGGCGCAGAGTCGGTATTTCCTTTCACTGCCCGTCGGATATGCAGCCTTTTTTGGTCAATTCAGAGAGTGTGTGCTGTATTCGGATACGTGTGGCAGGAATGAACAATTTCTACAAGATGAGAGGAAATTATATGGTACCACGGATCAGATTGATGAAGCTCCGATATGAGTACAACAAAAACAATCTTATGCCGGATTGGATGATACAGGAGAACAATCTGGAATGCAGGACGTGGACTGCAGGACAGCTTGGAGAAAGCGGGGCAGAATTTGCTGTGGCGGAGTGCCGCAGTGAGGATAAAATGTGCATGTATCTGGGCTTTGACAAGCCGGTTGACAAGGGACCAGTGCGTTTCCTTGCGCTCATGGCGGAGGGGATGGAGGAAGCTGTGCCAAATGTCGGGTATGAGTATTATGGGGATGGTCGTTTTAAGAGCCTGAATGTAATTGATGAGACTTCCCATTTTAAGAGGACAGGGCTTGTAACCTTTATGGGACAGACAGATTTTGCCAAAACGAGATTGTTTGGCTGTGAGCGCTATTGGATCAGACTTGTCGACTATAATCAGGAATACGAGCATGGTACGGTAAAAAAACATCCCTACTTAAAAGGTATATATTTTAATTCTACAGCGATAAAGGGGATACAGTCAGCGCAGGAGGAGCTTCTGGATCGAATCGGAGGAAATCTTCCAGCAGGAAGTATCAGGACACTTGCTTCGGACATTGGGTTTATCAGCGGGGTGTGTAATTATCAGGCAACGTCAGGAGCGCTTGCGCAGGAATCCGTCAGTGAGGTTGTCGAGAGAAGCGGGGCTGTGCTGCGTCATGGTGGACGCGCTGTTACCTGCCGCGATTTTGAGGATCTGGCAAAGGAAGCAAGCCGCAGTATCATACGTGCACAGTGTTTTTCGAATCTGGACAGATATGGAAACAGGAAGCCAGGAGCGGTTACACTTGTTCTGTTACAGAAAGATTATGAACAGGGAAGGCAGTATTTCGAGGTGATTCGGGAACGGACAATCAATTTTATTGTGCCGAGAATGATACTGGGGGCCGTTCGTGAGGAGAACTTCTCCGTGCGGGAGCCGGATTTTGTCACGCTTCATGTATCGGCAGTGCTTGTTGTGGACACATATAATCAAGTGTTTGAGGCGCAGCGTGCGGCGCAGGAGCGGCTGGAGGCGTTTCTGAATCCAGTGACTGGAAACTTTAATCATACAGGCTTTGCGCTGGGGGAGCTGCCAGGAGAGCCACAGCTTTTGAATGTACTGCAGGAGATTCCCCAGGTGGTATCTGTGAAAAATATCCGCATTACAGCGGCAAATATGCGCGGCGGAGAAGATTGGGAAATCGATTTGGAAAGAGCAAAGGAGATGCGCTATCTGCTTGTAATGAGCGGGGTGCACAATATTCAGATTCATGTGAGATAGACTTGCAGAGTATAGGATAAGGAGTGTGGAGGATGCTGCCACAGCTTAATTTGGATGATGAGGAGTATCAGGGGATACTCTCCGGACAGAAAAAGAGGATTCCCAGGCTGAGTAAGGAATGGACTGATTATAATGAGCATGATCCGGGAATCACTTTTTTGGAGCTGATGTCGTGGATGAAGGAAATGCAGCAATTTCATCTGGATCAGGTGACGCCGGAGCAGTACTGCATGTTTTTGAAACTGCTGGGAGTAAAGCAGCGTCGAAAGAAGCCTGTAGATACATATGCCATATTGGAGGAGGTTGAAAGAGATTTTTTTCTTCCTGAAAATACCAGATTATATGCGGGAGATATTTGTTATGAGACATGCTGTCCGAGAGATGTGGTAATGAATGAGCTGATCTTTTGTGAGCGCATTGCGGGCGGGAGACGGGAGATTTTTGACGGAAAGTATTTTCAGGACGGATCTGGAAGGAATTGTTCTGTGTTTGGTGACGATCCAGGAGTGGGAGATTCCTTTTGCATTTGGATGAAAAAGCCATTTCAAAGCCTTGCACACTGTCACATTCATTTTTTGCTGAAGGAAAGCAGCGTAAAGCGGATGCCAGTTACGGATGATTTTGAGCCGTTTGTGCGGGTTGGATTTCATCTGATCTGCGGTAAGGAAAAGAAACGGTTTGACTGTGTTGTCAGAAAAGATGAAACTTGCAATTTACTATATAGTGGAGAACTTTGTTTTTCTGCAAACGAGGAGGATATCAAAAGAAACTGTCAGAATTATGCGGAGGAACCTATGGGAATCTGTCTGACATTGACAGAGGGCGAGTATGATTTTTTGCCGGTACTGATGGGGATTACATGGAACAGTATACCGGTGAGACAGACAAAAACGTGTGCGGACACTGTAATGGCAGAGCTGAAAGCAGGACAGGATACGATTTTGCTCTGTCACCGTCTGGCCTTTCACGGACAGCTGGAGTGCTACAGGGAAAAGGATGGCCTCTGGTCTTTGGTGACAGATTATGTCCGCGTCACAGAAGCAGAGAATGACAAGATAACGATTCTGCTTGAGGAACCGGTGCAGGAGGATACATGCTTTTGGGTTGTGTTGTATGAGACAACGTTTGCGGGAGACCGCGCTTATGAGATGAATGGTCTTCCAAGTCAGCGCATTGACCTTGAGACCAGTGAGTTATTGTGGGATGGTTTGGAACTGGTTGTGGAGCATCCATTGAAAAAGGGCGTTTATGAACGCTATCAGAAGGTGGAAAATTTTTATGCATCGGGGAAGGAAAGCAGACATTATATGTTTGATGAGGAGCGAGGGCTGCTGCTGTTTGGGGATTGTGAGCATGGCATGGCGCCAAGGGGCACATTGCGGCTGATTCGTTATCAGACATCGCTTGGTGTACAGGGAAACATCAAGAGACATCAGCTACGGATATTTGAGGATGGCACGATTCCGGCTGCCGCAGACAATGCAGTGGACACGCTGGGAGGCTGTGAGAAAGAGAGCGTTGACGCCTGCTTTGAACGATATCTTTCAGAGTGCGGGAACAGAGACCGCGCTGTCACGATGGAGGACTATGAGAGACTGGTCAGGGCTGTGCCGGGACTTTGTGTCCACAAAGTCAAGGCTGTTTCTGGCGGGCAGCTTACAGGACAGGGAATGGAGAATGAAAATACGGTTCTGCTTGTTGTAAAACCGTATTCCTATCACTTGCGTCCTGTTTTGAGCGAGGTCTGCAGGCGGAATATTTATCGCTATATGGAACCGAAAAGGATGCTTGGCACAAGACTTGTGGTATGTCAGCCGGAATATGTCGGGGTCATCTTATTTGTGGAGCTTGTCGGAAAACCATATTACAAGAATACCAGGGAAATGGTGGAGAGGGCAGTCGGACAGTATTTTGCGGAGGAGTTGTTTGCGTTTGGAAAGCCGCTTTTGTATGGAAAGCTGTATCGTGCAGTGGAGTCTCTTGCGTGTGTATCTGAGGTTAGAACGCTCTCTGTTCAGGCGCAGGGAAAGGGAATTACAGTCAATGCAAACGGGGACTGTAAGATGCCCGTCAATGCGCTCTGTTATCTGGAACAGCTTGAACTGACAATTTTGTTATCGTGAAAAGGGACTGGCTTATATAAGAATGGAGGATTCGTTTGAGACAGAAACCAAAATATGTTTTGCTGAACAAGCAAATGGATTTTGTGTCAGGAACACTTGTCAATGCCAGGTGGGAAAATGACAGGCTGATTCTTGAAAAAGGGCGCGGGCGCTTTGTATCAGAGATTCTAGACAGTGGTGCGGCGGAGACAAAGTGGCATAGTATGGAGCTTTTTGCAGATGAGGATACAGCTGAATTTTGTGTCATAAAGCTTTTTGCATCGGACAGGCCGCAGGATATGGAAGGCAGCGTACCGTCTGTTCAATACAAGGGCGCACAGGAGCTGTTGTTATCGGATGTACAGGGGAGGTATTTGCGGTTTGAGGTGGAAGTTTCCGGTTACGAGGGGCAGGATCTTGTGATTGGGAAGATTAAGATCCATTTTGACTATCATTCGTGGAGTGCATATCTCCCGGAACTGTACAGACAGGACAAAAAGAGTTTTTCCTTTGTTGAGCGGTATCTGGGAATTTTTCAGTCCATTTACGAGGAGATGACGCAGCGGATAGAAGGCGTGGCAGCGTATTTTGATCCGGAGGTTACGCCGGAGGGATATCTGGCTGAGCTCGCACAGTGGATGGCAGTAGAGGATAGTCAGCTTTGGGAAAAGGAAAAGCTTAGAAAACTGGTTTCGAATGCTGCAGTGCTCTACGCGAGGCGGGGAACTGCACAGGGTATGCTTGATGTGCTGGCGCTTTATCTTGGCAGACGTCCATATCTTGTGGAGTATCATCAGGTGAAGCCGTATATGACAAACCTGGGCAGAAAGAGACAACTGGAGCAGCTATATGGAGTGAATCGCTATCAGTTTACAATAATTATAGAGCATCAGGATGGGCTGGATAAAAAGGAACGCCGCATGATTGCGCGTTTGATTGAAAACGAGAAACCAGCGCACATGGAGTGTCAACTTGTCGTGCTGGAGCAGTATTTCTTTCTTGGCTCTCACACTTACCTTGGAATGAACAGCGTACTGTCCGATTTCAGGGATACCATACTAGATGGGCAGGCATCGATTCCATTCACGAAACTATAGGGAGGAAGGTTGGATATGAAAAACTTAAATTATTTCCACTTTGAGAGAAACCGCTATTTTTATGGAAAGCTGCTCAGTGTGGAGGATTTTGAGTCGGAACAGAGATATATGAATGACAAGCGCCGGATCTTAAATCGTTTTATCAACGGGGTAGGCGTTGTGTGTGGCATGAATGTCGTCAGTGTTGACGATGAGACGATTTCTGTGGAGTCCGGTCTTGCGCTGGACTATGCCGGACGGGAGATTGTCATTGAGAAACCAGTTCTGAAAAAGCTTGGAATGATTGACGGTTTTACGGATTATCAGGAGGACGACGAGGCAAATGACAATTTGTACCTGTATATAGAATATCAGGAAAAAGCGCAGGAGGCCGTTCACAGCATTGCTGCGGCGCATGGCGCGAATGAGGAATTTAATAAATATCAGGAGGGATACCATCTGTATCTGAGCGATCGGAAACCGGATGAGAAACAGACAATCCGGGGAATTTTCGATGAGAGTACTGTCTTGTATGAAAATCATGGAATACGCATTACACAGACTGTGCCGCGGTATGTGTCTCCAGAGCAGGAATTTGCGCTTGAGATTATGGTGGAAAAAATCGGTCAGCCAAAACCTGTGCGCTTTTCGTATGATCTGGAATGTATCGGTGTTGAGGGCATCGAAGAGCAGGCAGCACACGTTGTGTTCTCGGAGGAAGACTATGAAAAAAGTTCCGTATACTATCTGAAAAAAAGGTTTCGGGCGCTTCCGGTCAGGAAAGCGAAAGGGGCATTAAAGCCGGCAGCGGGAAGCTTTTTGCTGCAGCTAGATGAGGAAAAACTGTCCTTGGAGCTCAAAGGCAGCAGCAGTCTGATGATTGCGGGGACAAGTCCGGCTGCCCAGATGCGGGAGTATTATTACCACAACGTGATGGAAGATGTGATGAATGATACAGGCAGGCATGGAATATGCCTTGCAAGAGTTTCGGTAGTGCGCGCTGCGGGAACGTATCTGATTGATGCGACAGAGTCCATGCCTTTTGCCCAGTACATTGACACGGCACCGTACACACAGGCAGTTCGCATGTTAGAGCAGCGGCAGTGGGAGGACGCACGAAAGGATGATACCACAAGGGCTCACAGCATTTCAGAGACAGCTGGAAGGACACAGACAGCCTGCGGTGCAGCGACAATCTATATGGGAATCGGTGGTCTGAAAGGACGGCGGTTTTATTCTGAGGAAATTGTGCATGGACTGGGACTGGGAACAGTGTATATCACGCTCGGGCAGGCAGGGGACGATGGCACGGCGCTTTCGCTCACTTATGGCGACCAGGACATTTTTGAGCAGGCGGAGCAGCGGGCACCGGTCAAACTGGCGGCAAGGGCAGATACGACAAAGGGAACTTTTCAGATTGGAATAGAGTGTATCCGCGATACAGCGCAGCAGCAGGTGACTGTGCACTGGATGGCAGCAAAGGATGACCGAATGAGTCAAACAAACGGCGAGGTGCCTGTGATGAAGATTCATCCGGATATGAAGAATATGTATGTCCGTGAGAGTTATTATTTTGAAGCACTGACTGCTGGCAGCAGCGACAGCAGGGTGTTCTGGTCTGTCAAGGAGCCAGACGGCGGAAGCATTGACGAAAACGGAATGTACACCGCGCCAAGCCAGGCAGGTGTATATGAAATCAGGGCTGTGAGCATGGATGATCCAGCACTGACCGCATCAACATATGTTGTGATAAGAGATAAAAATTCGTAGGGGAAGTGTGTACATGATCATAGAAAGTATGACACATCGCTATTATGCAATATGCCGGGAGGAAGGGAACAGCGCGTACGATATATACAGATGCCGGGAGCTGAATGAGGCAGCACATGAGGAGTATCTTGTCTGCTGTGTGAAGGAGATAGAGCTGATCAAGGCGCTTGCCAGGGCTTTTACAGGCGAGGGAGTTTATGAGAACTTTGAGGAATATTATGAATGCTTTTCCGCGTGCGGCTGGCTATGTGTTGTGTTTTGCCACTATGGGCAGACGACGCTTGCCGGGAAGCTGCAGGATGAGGATTGTTCCCTGATGGAACGGACTGCGATCGGGAAAAGGATTCTTCAAAGACTGTTGATTCTGGATATGCCGGATTTTTTGCTGTCGGAGACAATGTCGGTTGACCGTATTCTGGTGGATGCGTCGCTTTCTATTCATTTTCGGTACCGTTTGGAAGGAATATTGCTTTCCTGTGAACAGCGAACAGAAAAAATTTACAAAGGGCTGTCTGATATCTTTACTGTTTTGTTTGCAAAGGAACTTATGCTTGAAAAATGTGGTGAAATACCAGTGTTTATACAAGGACTTACCAAAGGAGAACACGACAGAGGAATGCCGGGGCTGCTTTCTGTATATCAGGAGTACGAGGCTTTGGAGGAGCTGCTTGCCGGCCTTTCTGGAGATGGACAGATTCGTCCGAACACGTTTTGGTTTCGGGTGTGGGATAAAATCAGGATGGCGTTTCCTGTTGTAAAAAAGATTGTTTTTTGCATGATTGTGGTTATGCTTGCAGGGTATCTCATCTATGGACTTGTATTTCCAAAATATCCAGACGAGTATCTGAGATTTGATACGATCGGGACACTTCCAATAATAGAAAATAAGGCTATGGATTCAACAGGGCAGTAGGGGGGATAAAATGGCAGTGTTCTCACAGGCAGTAAAAAAGGGAAGCAAACGGCTGGCAAACGTATTGATTATGCCATTTCTTGCGGCTGCCAGAAAAATAAAAAAGGCATTAAACCCAGATGCGATTGTGTCGGTTGTAGTGAATGATGTTAAAAAAGAAGCAAAGAAATTTGGACAGAAAAAACCTGTATCACGCAAGGATTATTTTGCTGCCGGCAATTATTATGTGGCGAAGAAACTGGCAATTGCGGCTGTGCTGCTGATTTTATTTTTTCCACTTTTGTATATCCGTTTTCTGCATTCCTTTGTTGTCTCTAAATTTTTCACAAAGACAATGGTGGTCAACAGCAGCGAGCAGGCTGATTACAGTGGAAAGGTCAGGCTGCTTTCAGGCAGTGAGGGAAGCGTATTGTTTGAGGGTGTTCTGGTAAATGGCAGGATTGAGGGGGAAGGGACATTGTATGATTATGAAGGAAGGCTTCTCTACCGCGGCGGATTTTCCAAGGAGCGCTATGAGGGAGAAGGGACGCTGTATTTTTCGAGTGGCCAGATCTGTTATGAAGGTGGATTTATGGATAATCAATATCATGGCACAGGAACACTGTATGATGAAGGTGGTCAGATTCGTTACAGAGGCGGTTTCGCACAAGGCCAGTACAGCGGGACTGGCGAACTGTATGGTGAGGATGGTGAGCTTTGTTACAGAGGCGGTTTCGCACAAGGTCAGTACAGCGGTAATGGAGAGCTGTATGATACGGAAGGCCGGCTTTGTTATGAGGGCGCATTTGTGCAGGGATTGTATGAAGGAAATGGCAGGGAATACTATCAAAATGGGCATTTGAAATATCAGGGCAGCTTCACCAATGGAATTTATGATGGTCATGGTGCACTGTATCAGGGGACAACCCTTGTCTATGAAGGTGAATTTATCAACGGTTCTTACGAAGGAAGCGGAACGCTTTATGAGGGAGGTCAGGTGGTGTCATCGGGCAGCTTTATGGAGGGTCGTTTCGCGAATGGCTATACGTCCTTGTATAATGAGGAAGGCAGTGTGGTTTATACAGGGGAAACCAGGGAGGGCATCAAGGATGGACAGGGGATTTTGTATACAGATGATGGCCTTCTGCTTTATGAGGGAGAATTTAAGGACGACTTATATGAGGGATACGGAAAGCTATACTCCAGAGACGGCATTTTATGGTATGAGGGGGGTTTTCAGGGAGGTGTATTTTCCGGGGAGGGTGTGCTTTGTACGGACGATGGTCTTCTGCTCTATGAGGGAGGATTTCTGGAAGGATGGTATGACGGGGAAGGCGTCTTGTATGATGAGGATGGAAATATCCAGTACGAGGGCGGCTTTTCTGGAGGCTTTTATAATGGAAAAGGAAAGCGTTACGAGGGGGGCGTGCTGCTCTATGAGGGTGATTTCAAGGCAAATGTTTACGAAGGGGAGGGCGTGCTCTATACGCAGCAGGGAATCAAGCGTTATGAGGGTGGTTTTAAATCTGGCCTCTATGATGGAAACGGAACACTTTATCACTTGATGACAGGAAATCTTGTCTATGAAGGTGGATTTTCAGAGGGGGTGTACGAAGGGGAGGGGACGCTTTATGACGAGTCTACCAATATACTGCGCTACAAGGGGGAATTTCATCTGGGGCTTTACAATGGAGAGGGTGTGACATACACCAGCACCGGTGCAAAGCGTTATGAGGGAAGCTTTGTACTCGGACATTATCATGGACAGGGCGTTCTGTATGATGAGGAGAATGGCAGTGTCGTGGCGCAGGGTGAATTTCGAAATAATGTTCTTGTTGTTGACGAGGGCACTAGTGAAGCTTCCGGATATGCAGACAGAATTGCAGAGCTGGAAGCGCAGATTGAGGAGCTGACCAATGAGATTGCGGTCCTGAGAAGCCAGGAGGGATGAAGATGGGGTTTGCAGTTTGTGGAGGGGCGATGTGTGCCTGTTCCTTTGGCGTGGCGCCGTCTGCTTTGATGGTGACACCAGAGAATAAGGTGATGACAACAATGCCAATTGCGACGATTATGGATAATGTACCACTGAAAAATATCATGCCCTTTGGAATGTGCAGCAGTCCTGCCAATCCGCAGGTGGCAGCGGCAACTGCAGCGGCGCTCGGCGTACTGACACCAATGCCTTGCATACCAGTGACAAGTGCACCGTGGGCGCCGGGCTGTCCAAAAGTACTCATAGCGAATAAACCGGCGTTGAACAATTCGTCGAAGTTAATTTGCAGCTGGGGCGGCGTGATACAGATTACCAGTCCAGGTGTCATCAATATACAGATACCATAGTGCTGGAACAGTCTGCCTTTGATGTCTTTCCAGGGGGCTGGCGGGTAAGGAACTGTTCCTAAGGAGGATACATGAAGATACGATTTGGATTACAGCTCAAGTTTATACTGATTTTTCTGGTGTTTGGATTTTGTATTGCCTATGGCATCTATCGGGAAATGGAAGATATTTCCAGCGTGATGATACAGGAACAAGCTTATCAGAATGCGATAAGTATTGCAAAACTTACTGCGAGTGTGCTCGAACCAGATAAAATTGAGGAGTACGCGATAACGCTGGAGCCTGACGAAGCATACTGGGAGATGAAGGAGCGAATCGATAATATCAAGCTTCAGACAGATACCTATTATCTCTATGTCATGTATCCGTACAACGAACAGGAGGGAGTCTACATTTTTGATGCAAAGCTGACAAAGGAGCAGATTTGCCAGATCGGAGACAGCGAGGAGGAGCTTGGATCACCTGTTGATTTGTCTGAGAATTTTGACAGGGCAAAGGAGGTTCTCAGGACAAAGAAGCCATGCACACAGGCACAGACGACAAGCACGCTGCAGGGAAATGAGTACCAGACACTTGCCTCCGTCTATGTCCCGATTCTGAACAGTGACAATGAAGCAGTCGCATTTGTTGGCGTCGATGTTCTTGTGTCAGATATGATTCAGTCTTTGGAGAGTATCTCCAGGGAAATGCTGCAGACCATAGCAGTGCTCAGTGCAGGCTGTATTTTTGTGATTTTTATCATCATGAATCTGTCTGTCATAAGACCGCTCAAGACGCTGGCAAAGCATGCGGAGGAGATGGAGAACAATATTTTTGGCAATATGATGGATGTGTCCGGCCATGATGAGATCAGCGAGATCAAGCGGGTGTTCAACCGTGTCAATGTAGGAATTGGGAGGCATCTGAAGGAGATTGAAGAGATCAACAATGCATATTATAAATATCTTCCGTCAGAACTCTTTACACTTTTGAACCGTGATATGGTCACAAGGGTACAGCTCGGGGATAACACAAAGCAGGAACTTGCGATGATGTCGTATGGTATTTTGAATTTTGACGAGCTCAGCAGGCAAATGGATACAGAACAAATGTTTAATTTCATGAATGAGATTTGTGCGCAGACGATTCCGGCAGTGATGGAGCAGGGAGGTATTATAGAAAATTTTAGGGAGGCAAGCTTTACAGCTTTTTACAGGACTGTATCGGAGAACCTGTTACAGTCTGCAATTACGGCAAGCAATCATGTGAGACGCCGACTGGGACAAAACGGACAGGAAATCCAGCTTGGCTTTGGACTGGCTTATGGCCGGGTGATGATCGGAGCAGTCGGACATGAGAGCCGCAGAGCAATTGTGTCCATCGCAAGAAAGACCAATATGGCTGATTTTCTCCAGAAAATGTGTGAAAAATATGGTGCGGCAATTTTGGTCACATCGACGCTTGCAGAACATATTCCAGACTTTGAGGTGAATTATCACAGCAGGACACTTGGGTTTGTCTATGATACATTTCAGCAAAGGCTTGAGAAAATATATGAGGTGTATGACGGGGATGACGAGCAGAGCAAGCGGGACAAAAATCGGACAAAGGAATTGTTTGAGAGAGGTGTAAGACTGTTTTGCGCACAGAAGTTTGGGGAGGCACGCGCACAGTTTGTAGCAGTGCTAAAGCAGTCTGTTCATGATGCGGCAGCAAGAGAATATCTTTACTTGTGTAACAGCTATTATCAGTCTGACAGCTTGGATGAGACAGAGATTTTTATAGAAAAATATGAGTGAGGATATCAGTACAGATAGAGGAAGGAAATTATGGACACAGTACGGCGAATTGATTGGGAAAAATATGGATTTCGCAGGCTGCAGGCAGATTCTTTTGGATTGTTTCGGCGGTATCTGGCACAGATGGAACCGGGATATGCGTCAACGATGAGTTTTGCGAGCATGATGGCATGGCGGCAGGCGGTTCCGGTTTATTATATCGAGACGGAAGAATTTCTGCAGGCGGCAGCATATGATACCTGTCATGAGAGAATCAGCTGGCTGCCACTCATAGGGGATTACAATAATGACAAAATGGGCAGTGCGCTTGCGTGGCAGCTTGAAAGGACAAGACAGTTTGGAATCCGGTATTTGGTGACAGATGTCAGCAGACAGATGCTTCCTTACTATGAGGAGAAGCTTCCGATAGCGTTTTTGACAAAACATGATGGCGGAGACAGCGATTATGTCTATAC